>JAPPNE010000070.1 GCA_028818775.1 Deltaproteobacteria bacterium
CCCCCCCGCCCCCCCACCCCCCCCCCCCCCCCCCGCGGGGGTGGCCGCCCCCCCCCCCCCGGGTGGGGCCCCCCCGCCCCCCCCCCCCGGGCGGCCGGCCCCCCCCCCCCCCGCGGCGGCTTGGAAACCGGCCCGTTGGCCCTACTTGGCCTTGGCGGCTTTCCGCATTTCCTCGAGGTTCGCCTTGAACAGGTTCTCGTAGTACTTAAGGTCCTCGCTGACCGTCGATGCCGGCCCCTCCACGAGCTGAATGGACGACGAGTTCTTCCAGTCGACGTAGTCCTTGTCCCTCATGGCCTTGAGCAGGAGGTCCTCGAGGATCTTCGCCCGGTCCTCGGGGATTCCCGGCGGGCCGCCGAAGGCGCGCAGGTCGCTGAAGTAGAGGTCATAGCCCATCTCGTAGGAAGTCTGCACCTCGGGGGCATTGACCGCCCGCTTCCTGTCCAGTTGAACCACCGGACGCAGGTCCGTGCCGAGGTAGGAAGTCACCGACGGATGGTCGATGGGCTGAGCCCAGACGTCGAAGTCGCCGCGCAGGAGCGCAGGCAGCGACTCGCCCGTGCCGCGGTAGCCGGCCACCACGTGAAAATCGATGCCGAAGGTTTTGGCGGCCAGGAACGAGCCCAACCACCGTCCCACGCCGATGCCCTCGACCCCCCAGGTAATGCGCTTCGCCTTCTGGAGGTCCGCGATGGACTTGTAGGGTCCCTTGGCGGATACGTGAAGGCCGAAGGGGTCGGCGCCCACCCGAGCCAGCCACGTGTACTTGCTGGTCTCGAAGCCGACGGGCGTCTCGGACAGCATCTCGTCACCGAGCATCCCGGACGCCTGGAAGTGCGCGATGGTGTAGCCGTCGGGCTTGGCGCGGTACATGAACACCGAGGCGCGGCGGCCGGCGGCGCCGGTGACGTTCTTGACGATGATGTTCACGCCCTTGGGAACGAATTTCTTCATGCTCCGCGCGGTGGCGCGGGCGATGGCGTCGTAGCCGCCGCCGGGCGAGAACGGCACGACGATGTTGATGTTGCGGTCAGGGAACTCGGCGCGCGCCTGCGAGAGCGGCAGGCTCGCGGCCAGCCCCAGGGCGAGAGCGCCCAACAGGATTCGGGTCGTCAGATTTCGCATGTTGTTCCTCCGTCGTTACGCTGGAAAGCGTCTTGTACGGCGATGTTTCACCGCAGTGGGCTAAAGTTGTGTCACGGGTTGCCGATGGTTTGGAAAGAAGGCAATAAGCTTGACCTTTTATGGAGGTCCCCCGGCGTTGTCAAGGGTCGGGAGGGATATAAGGATATTTTGCTTCATGTTGACTCGGCGGAGCGTAACCGATAAGGTCCACGCTTCAGTCGCACAAACTTTTCTCGTGAGGTGCGCACATGGCCGTAAACATCGCTATCGTCGCCGGAAACCTTGGCAGGGACCCGGAGGTCCGCTTCACCCAGAACGGCCGCGCGGTCGCCACCCTTTCCGTCGCTACGTCCGAGGTCTGGACCGATCAGGAAGGCAACCGCCAGGAGCGAACCGAGTGGCATCGAGTTGTCGTATTCGGCAAGTCGGCAGAGGCTTGCGGACAGTATCTGGCCAAGGGACGACAGGTGTGCGTCCAGGGCCGCATCCAGACCCGCAAGTGGACCGACCAGAACGGCCAGGACCGCTACACCACCGAAATCGTCGCTCAACGGGTTGATTTCCTTGGCGGCGGAGGCGGCGCGCGCGCTTCCCAGGAATCCCAAGACCAAGGCTTCGGCGAGCCTTCGTCCTCCTTCCAGTCCCCGCCCATCGACGACGACATCCCCTTCTAGCATCCTGTCTCGCGAATCCTGTCCAGCCCCAAGGGACAGGCGTCCCGCGTCACACCACGCACTGTTTTCCACGAAGTCGGCACGGCGCGAAAGCCGCGCCGGGGACGGGTTTCGAACCCGCCGCACAGCGCTTTGATCGCGGAAGGCTACCGGGAAGCGGGTCCCCGTACGACCTTCGTGCGCCCGGAGCGCCGCGGCGGCGGTCCGGCGCCCGCTCGCCGGAACCGAAATTCACAATGGGAAGGAGAATGAAAGCACTATTTGCCGCGTGTCAGAAGAAAGCACACTTGCCCGTGTTTTGGATTATTTCGTTTGCAAGCGTCCTTTCTTTCTGGAAACCCGTAATGCCCACAAGGAAGACCCCTCCGCTTTCGAGCCCCTCCAAGAACAGGATCCGGGATTTCATCGACGACGAGAAATCCCTGGGACGAGCCACCAAGGGGCAGATCGCGGCCGCCATCGGCATTCGACCGAGCCATTTCTCCAACCTCTTGAACGGACGCAACGAATGGAAGCTGAACCAACTGGAGAAGCTCGCGGAGTTTCTGGGAGTGCCCTTGACCCGACTCTTCGCGGACCGGGGCAAAGAGGCGCCGGAGCGCCTTCCGCGGCGAAGCCGCGAGGCCGACCTCGAGGACAGGCTGCGACGTGCGCTGAGGGCCGAGGCCCGGAGGCTACGGGCCGCGTTACGCCGGGACCTGGACATCGTCCTGCGCGAAGGGTCCGCGGGGCGCCCCGAGGCCTTGCCTGACGAATTCGCGACGGACGACATCCCGTACATGACGGAAGCCGCCGACCTTGACCCCACCCCGCCCGTGGAAATACGGGAACTCGACGCCGCCTACGATCCGCCCGCGGCGACGCAAGCCGCCGGATCCCTGTGGTTCGGACGGGACTGGCTGAGCCGGCAAGGACTGGAATCCACCCGGTGCCTCCTCGTCAGGATCAAGGACGACTCCATGGCTACGACCCTCCCGGACGGCTGTTCCGTGCTGGTGAACCGGGAACAGACGCAGCTACGGGAAGGACGGATCTTCGCCCTCAACCACGAAGACAAGCTGTTGGTCCGGCGCGCAGGCAAGGATGCCTCCGGCACGTGGCTACTGGAATGCGATCACCCCGATTGGGAGACCGTGGCATGGCCTGACGACGCGGTGGTCGTCGGCGAAGTCCGCTGGATGGCGCGGACGTTCTGAGGGGGCGCCCCGGCTCGAACACCGGCCGCCGCGCTACCCCAGGCGCACGTTCACCAGGATCGCGCCGCCCACGGTCAGCACCGCCCCAGCCGGCACCCGCCAGGTGATGCGCTCCGCCCGCCGCAGCACCACCAGGGAGATCAACACCACGAACAACGGCGAGGTCTGGATCAGCGGCAGCATCCGGTAGATCTCGCCGAGCTGCAGTGCGCTGGCATACAGAAACTTGCCGAAGCCTTCGATGGCCCCCGCGACGATGAAGTATTTCCAGCCGACGCGCACGTTCTCGCGGATCTCTCGCCGGCGCGTCGCAAGAGTGTAGCCAGTGATCACTACCAACGCCGCCAGGATGGCGACGGCGGCGGCGGCCACCGTGTCGGGAAAGGACTGCACGCCGATGCGCCAACAAAGCGCCGCCCCCGCTCCGGCCACCGCCGCGCCCAGGGGCCAAAGCATGTCCACCCTGCGCCAATGCCCGGTGACGGCCCCGGACGAGATCACCGCGATCCCGGCCACCACCAGCAGTATGCCGGCCAGGTTGTACCAAGCCGGATCCTCGCCGAGGAAGGCCATGGCAAGCAGGGCGGCGAAGATGGCCGAGCTTCCCTTGATGGGTGCGGCGCGCGACACGCCGATCTTCGAGATGCCGATGAAGAAGGTCACGAAGAACACGCCCGGGTTGAGCGCCCCGCCCAGGATCATCCAAAGGTAGTGAACGCCCCAAGGCGGAAAGCGGACGTCGAGCGCCGCGATCACCACGATGAACATCATCACCGAGGAAGCGAGGGCCGTCATGGCCCCCACCACGGCGTTGGCGCGCTCCAGCCCGAAGCGCGCGGTCACGTCGGCGACCGCGTAGGCGAGGGCCGTCCCCAGGGCGAACAACAGTGCCGCGTCGAACTCCATGGCTTCAGGCCATACCTACCAGATAGGCAGTGCGCCGCATATCGGCGACCGCACCCGACTCAGGACACGACCTTGACCCACTCCCGCGTGGGTTGTAATAGACAAGGGCTGGGCGGAAACCTCGAAGGGAGACAGAAAATGGCTGAGCTGGTCAAGATCAACGTGGAGAGCGCGGAGGCCGTCCTCGGGCTCCACTGGTTCGTGGCGCAGGAAGAGGGACTGTTCGAAGAAGAAGGCATGGAAGTGGAGATCTTCCTGCCCGGCGTGCGCGAGACCAAGTTCGCCGACGACGATCCGCGCCGCACCGACCACACCCTGGTGAAGTCCACCAACTACCAGTTCCTGTACGAGCAGAAGAAGGTGGACATCATGCGGGCCTGTTCATGGGGACAGGTGCGGCGCGCCTACGACAGCGAGCGCGGCGCCCCCATCTGGACCAAGCGCCCGGCGGTGGTGTGCCAGGGCATCTACGTCCTGCCCGACTCGCCGGTAAACGCGCCCATGCAGCTCGCCAACAAGAGCGTCGGCGTCCAGTACCATCAGGGGTCGCACTATCACACCTTGTCTCTGCTGGAGGGTTTCGTCGCCCGCGACGAGATGAACGTGGTGCACGCCGGCACCGTTCATGAACGCTTCATGGCACTGGAGAACGGCGAGGTGGACGCGGCCACCCTGATGGAGCCGTGGATCTCGCTGGCCCAGAAACGCGGCTACAAGATGATCACGGAAGGCCACTACCTCGGCGTGGAGAACGGACCCGCCGACATGGACCCCGAGCTCCTCAAGCGCATGCTGCGGGCCATCAAGAAGTCCGTCACCTACATCAACAAGAACCCGAAGAAGTACATCAAGCACATGCTGGCGGAGATCCCCGAGCACTACGCCAACGAGCTCACGGAAGACGACTTCTACCTGCCGCGGCTGCGCTACGTGGACCCGGAGCCCTACACCGAGGAAGAGTTCGAGCGCCAGTACAAGTGGATGCTGACCTGGAACCTGATCCCGGAGGACGCCGACTACACCGAACTGGTGTGCAACGTGACCGTGTAGGCGTACCGGTACAGGCGAGACGACGACAAAGGCCCGCGCTTCACTTCGAGGCGCGGGCCTTTTCGATTTCCGCCCACACCCGCTCGGGCGTGAGCGGCAGGTGGTCGAAGGTGCAGCCCAGAGGCGCCAGCGCGTTCTCCACCGCGTTGCAGATGGCGGCCGGCGCCGGGATGGCGCCGCCCTCCCCCACCCCCTTCATTCCCAGCGGCGTGTAGGGCGACGGCGTCACCAGGTGGTCCATCGCCACGTCGGGAATCTCCACCGCGGTGGGCTTGAGGTAGTCCACGAAGGTGGTGGACTTGAGGTTCCCCTGCTCGTCGTAGTCGAACTCCTCGAACAGCGCCGCGCCGATGCCGTGGGCCGTGGCCCCCTGCACCAATCCTTCCACGATGGACGGGTTGAGCACGGTGCCGCAGTCGTGCACCACGCCGTACTTGAGGATGGTGACGCCGCCGGTTTCCGGGTCCACTTCGACGATGACCCCGTGGGCGGCGTTGCTGGCGAAGAGCTGGTTCCTCACCCGGCGGTTCTCGTCGGGCACGTTGGCGATGTCGGGCTTGTAGTAGAACCGGCCCTCCAGGCCGGGCTCCATGTCGGGCGGCAGCGACAGCAGGTCCCGATAGGCCACGAAGGCCAGCTCGGCCAGGGTCTTGCGGTGCTCGTGACGGTCTCGGGCGCGCACGCAGCCTTCCGCCAGCTCCAGGTTCTCCACCGGCTCCTCCAGCAGGTGCGCCGCCAATTCCAACAGCTTGTCGCGCACCTTGCGCGCGGCGCCCAGGATGGCGCCGACGTCGGTGCCGGCGAACTTGTTGGAGTAATTGCCGGTGGCGTAGAGCCAGGGCGTCACCGAGGAATCGAAGAACGGCGACACCCGGACGCCGTCCATGGGCACGCCCAATTCGTCGGCGACGATCTGCGCCGCCGCGGTCTCATGCCCCTGCCCGCTGCCCACGTCCCCCAGCAGCACCAGGATGCTGCCGTCGTGCTCCACCCGCACCATGGCCGCCTCGGCGGCGCCGGAGGCGCTGCGCCGCCCCGACGAGAGAATGTAGGCGGAGGCGTTGGATGTGCTGGGCTCCAGGCCGATGGCGATGCCGATGCCCAGGTACCGGCCCTGGTCACGTGCCTCGCGTTGCTCCTGGAGGAACGCCTCGTAGTCGATGAGCGGCAGCAGCTTGTCAAGGGTGCCGTTGAAGTCGCCGCTGTCGATGAGCGCGCCACTGGGGCCGGTGTAGGGCATGGCGTCGGGCAGCACCAGGTTCTTCCGGCGAAGCTCGATGGGGTCCATGTCGAGCTGCCGCGCCAGGTAGTCCATCATCCGCTCCATGGCCAGGCACATGAACGGCTTGCCGATTCCCCGGTTGGCGCCCGACGGGCACTTGTTGGTCATCACCGAGTTGACCTCGTAGCGCACGACAGGGATGCGGTAGCAGTTGGTCAGGTTGCCGAGCTTGAGGATGGAATGCACCGTGGGGTTGAGGACGTTGGCGCCCTCGTCGGCGATGTCGCGCACCCTCATGCCGAGGATGCGGCCTTTCTCGTCCAGCGCCGCTTCCAGGTCCATCACCCCGTTGCACGCGTGGATCAGCGCCATGAGGTTCTCGCGCCGGTCCTCCAGGTAGTGCACGGGCCTTCCGCCGCTCAGCTTGGACAGGAGCGCCGCGATGATCAGGTAATGGGCCTTGCGCTTGTTGCCGAAGCCGCCGCCCACGTCCGGCGTGACGAAACGGATCTGTGCGTGGGTCAGACCCAGGCTGTGGGCCACGATGGGCATGGCCTGGCCCGGGCGCTGGTCGTTGGACCAGACGGTGAGCTGCTCCCGGTTGCCGTCGTAGACCGCGGTGCAGCCGAAGGTCTCGAGGGCGGTGGACGAGTAGCGCTGGATGTAGAAGCGCTTCTTGAAGACATGGGCCGCGCGGGCAAAGGCCGCGTCGGTGTCGCCGTAGTCGAAGCGGTCCTGCCACATGACGTTGGTGCCCATGGACTCGAACAGCAGCGGCGCGTCCGGCTCCATGGCGGCCTCGGGGTCCACCGCCGCGGGCAGGGGCTCGTACTCCACCCGGATCCTCTCCAGCGCGTCCTCGGCCAGGTAACGGCTCTCGGCCAGGATGGCGGCCACGGGCTCGCCCACGTGGGTGACCTTGCCGAAAGCCAGGCAATAGGCGTCGAGGGCCACCGGGATGGGGATGAGAGAGCGCAGCGGCTTGGTCATGCGCCCCACGTCCTCGCCGGTGAGGCCGCACACCACCCCGGGCATGGCCAGCGCCTCGTTCATGTCCACGTTCACGATGCGCGCGTGCGCGTGCACGCTCCGCAGCAGCGCGACGTGAAGCGTGTCCGGGAACTTCATGTCGTCGACGTAGGTGCCCCGGCCGGTGGAGAACCGCAGGTCCTCGCGTAGCCGGACCGGGCGCCCCTTCCATTGGGTGGATGAAGGTTCCATGTAGAGACAGTCAGCCTTTCAGCCTATCCCGCGACGTGGCGCCCCGCCTGATCGGTGCGCCGCTCAACCGGACCGGACGCTCGGCGCGGCCGCGCGCACCGCCCGGACGATGTTGGCGTATCCGGTGCACATGCACAGGTTGCCGGATAGCGCCTCGCGCACCTGGGCCTCCGTTGGTTCGGGACAGTGCTTCAGCAGGTCCACGGCCGCCAGCAGCATGCCCGGCGTGCAGAAGCCGCACTGGAG
The DNA here is from genome assembly GCA_028818775.1 of Deltaproteobacteria bacterium. Lineage (NCBI taxonomy): Bacteria > Pseudomonadati > Myxococcota > Myxococcia > Deltaproteobacteria bacterium. The sequence goes on from JAPPNE010000070.1 coordinate 7,641, forward strand.
CGCATGGTGCTCCACGAAGGCCTGCTGTAGCGGATTCAACGCATCCTCGTTGCCGAGCCCCTCCACCGTGACGATCTCGTGGCCGTCCGCCTGCACGGCAAAGAGGATGCACGAGCGCACTACCTCCCCGTCCATCAGCACCGAGCACGCGCCGCACACACCGTGCTCGCAGCCCACGTGAACGCCGGTGAAGCCCGCGTCCTCGCGCAGGAAGTCAGCCAGGGTCTTGCGCACGTCCACCTCGGCCGCGCAGCGCCGCCCGTTGACCGTCACGGAGACGGTGCGTCTGTCCATCCGTTCGTCCGTCAATTCCCGCTCCATCGCTCCAGCGCCTGGGCCACCGCGCGCTTGACCAGCACCGCGGCGAGCCGCTGCTGGTAGGCCGTAGCGTCCGCGTGGGTGGGGAGCGCCGCCACCGCGGCCTCGGCGGCCCGTCCCGCCTCTTCCACCAAGTCGTGTTGTGCCGCGCTGTCCGTCCGGTCCACCGCGGAACCCGCCACCAGCCGCTCCACCGGCTCCAGCCGCGACGGCGTCCACGCCGGGCCGGCCGCCACCACCCGCGCGCCGCTGCAGACCCCGTCCCCCTCCAACACCACCGCTGCCTCGGCCAAGGCAAAATCACCGTGTCGACGACTGAACTCCAAGAAGCTCGCCGGCCGAGCCGCCGGCGCCAGCGGAATCCTTACCTCCACCAGGATCTCGCCCGGCGCCAGCGCGGTCTCGTAGGGACCCAGGAAAAAATCGCCGGCGGCGATCACCCGCTCGCCCTCCGGCCCCACCGCCACCAACTCCGCGTCCAGCGCCGTCATCACACAGGGCAGCTCCGCCACCGGATCCGCGTGGGCCAGGCTGCCGCCGATGGTGCCGCGGTTGCGAATGGCCGGATGCCCCACCTGAGTCATCGCCTCCACGAGCAGCGGGCAACGCTCCGCCAGCACCGTCGAAAACTCCGCCTCGCGCTGGCGGGTCATGGCGCCGATGCACAGCCGCGCGCCCTCGTCGCGGATATAGGAAAGGCCCTCCACCTGGTTGAGGTCCACCAAGACCTCGGGATAGGCCAGCCGCAGGTTGAGCAACGGAACCAGGCTCTGACCGCCGGCCAGCACCCGAGCGTCCCCCGGTGATTCCCTCAGAAGGTCCAGCGCTTCAGCCAGGGACCTGGGCGTGTGGTAACGGAACGGGGGTGGTTTCATGATGGGACGGTTACGGGAAATCGCTAACGGTGACGAGGTCTAGTGGCCTGGCAACAGCGGGGTACCGTAGCCGTCCCCGTGACGACCGTCAAGCATTCGCTCGAACCCCGTTTGCCTACGCTGCCCGCTTCCGCTACAGGGGAACCTGGATGCGCCCTGAAATCGTTCCGATTCTCTCCGCCATGGGCTGGGCCGTGGACTCGATCCTGGTGCGCAAGGGCGCGCGCACGTCGAGCGTCCTGAGCGCGGCCTTTCTCAGCTACGTGGTGACCGCGGTCCTGTTGTGGTCGTACGTGGCGATCAACTTCCCCTTGTCCATCGTGCGCTCCCGCGCGGCCTATTTCTTCATGGCCAGCGGCACGCTTCAGCCCCTGCTGGCGCGCATCTTCCTCTACATCGGCATCGATCGCCTGGGGGTCGCCCGGGCCATGCCGCTGCGCGGCACCGGACCGCTCTTCTCCATCGCCATCGCGGTGGTCTTCCTCCAGGAACGCCCGGTGATTCCGGTCTACATGGGAGGACTGCTGGTCGTGGCCGGAGGGTGGCTGGTGCTCTACCGGAAGAGTACCGCCACGGCCGACTGGCGGTTCGTGGACGCGCTCTTCCCGCTCGCCGCCGCGCTCCTGGCCGGCATCTCCCAGAACTTCCGCCGGGCGGGTCTGCTCATCCTGCCGAACCCCTTCGTGGCCGGCGCGGTGACCACGGGCACCTCGCTCACCATCTTCGTGGCCTACCTGTGGATCAAGCGGCAGTTCTCCGTCGTGATCCCGAGCCGGGAGAGCCTCCCCTACTTCGGGCCCACGGCCTTCGTCTCCGCCGTCTCGCAACTGCTGGTCTTCACCTCGCTCAACCTCGGCGAGGTCTCGGTCATGATCCCGCTGCTCAATACCACGCCCCTCTTCTCGCTCCTCTTCAGCCTGATCTTCCTGAGGGACCTCGAGAAGATCACGTTGCCCATCGTCCTTGGCGCGCTGTCGCTGCTGGGCGGCGTGGTCTTCATCACCGGCCGGTAACACACGCAAGACACGGGTTGGGCATACGAGCGACCTCGCGAAGTCGGCGTTGACATGCAGGGCATTGAGCGTTAATTAAATAACGATCAGAAAAATTAGACGGCAACGGCTTAAGGAACGGAACGAGAGTACCGATCATATAGGACGGAGGGACGGAACGCACGAATCGACCGTCCAGGGGTCATAACACCAAGGATCCAATATGAGCGGTGAAATCCTCACGATAATCGGCGTCGGAATGGCCCTCGGTCTGTTCATCTGGCGGGTTGCCGCACGACTCGATGGAAGAATCGACCGGCTGGACCTGAGAATCGACGGCCTGCAAAAGGAACTGCACGACCTCGCACGGGAGTTTTCCGAACTGCGCGGGGAGATCAGAGGCGTCCAAACCTGACGCCGCCCAATCCGGCGCCGTTATTCAAGGCGGCGAACCCATCCATATACCCGGTCAGTCCACGCGGTTGCGGCGTTCGCCGCGCCGGAAGGCCTGGATGTTGTCGAACACCTCATCCATGAGCCGTTGGCGCGTCTCTCGTGCCGCCCAGGCGCAGTGGGGAGTGATCAGGAGGTTGTCCAGCCGAGCCGCCGCCTCCATCATCGGGTGGCCCTCGTCGGGCGGTTCCTGCGAGATCACGTCCAGGGCCGCGCCCGCGATCGTGCCCGTTTCCAGGGCCTCGATCAGGGCCGCCTCCTCCACCAAGCTGCCGCGGGCGGTATTGACCAGATAGGCCGTGGGCTTCATGAGCGACAGGGTGTGCGAGTTGATGAACCCCTGGGTCAGGGGCGTCAGCGGGCAGTGCAGGCTCACGAAGTCAGCGCGCCGCAGCACCTCCTCCACGGGCAGCCGGTCCGGCGGCGGCCGGTCCTCTCCCACGCGGCCGGCCACGATCACCTCGAGCCCGAAGACCCGCGCCATCTCCGCCACCTTGCGGCCGATGTGGCCGTAGCCGACGATACCCAGCACCCGCCCCTGGAGCTCGAAGCTCGGGTAGTCGTGGCGCGTGAAGATGGTGCTCTCCTGCCAGTGGCCCATGCGCGTTCCCTGGGCGTAGCGCGCGGCCTGGGTGGCCAGCTCCAGGATCAGCGCCATGGTGTATTGGGCCACCGCGGTGGTGGCATAGCCCGGCACGTTGCACACCGCGATGCCGCGCTCGCGCGCGCACGCGATGTCGACGTTGTCGGTGCCGGTGGCGCCCACGGCGATGAGCGCGAGCCGTGCGGCCGAGGGATGCTCCAGCCGCGGCCGGTCGAGCACGAACTTGTTGATGACCACGCACTGGCGGTCCGCCAGACGCTCGGGCAGCTCGTCCGCTTCCGTCAACTCGTGCACGGCGCAGTCCGCGGCCTCCTCGAACCGCGTCAGGGAGATCACGCCGAAGGTGGCGGCGTCCAGGAACGCCATGCGGAACGCGCTCACGGCTATCCCTTCGCCTCGGGTCCGGTTTCGTCCTGGAAATACGGAACCTCGGTGCCCTTCTTGTAAATGCCGCGGAACGGCTTCTGGGCCGACGCCCCCGGACCGGCGTAGACCCCGACCTTTCCCGAGTCGGGGTAGTGGACGATGTCGGGGTACTGCATGGTGCTCACGCACAGGTAGCGCAGGTCCCCCTCCGAGGTGTTCACGAGCTGATGGCTCATCTCCACCCCGCCCGGACAGGCGATGAACGTCCCGGCGCGCACCGTCACCGTCTCGTCCCCGAAGCGCAGGCTCCCCTCACCCTCCAGGATGTAGATCAGCTCCTCGTTGAGGGTGTGGACGTGAAGCGGGAACGCGGTCTTGCCCGGCGGCACGGTGAAGAGCCCGTAACCGAGCTTCTGCGCTCCCGCGGCCAGACCGACGCGCTGACGTGTCCCGCCGAACGAAGTGCCTTCCGGAGACGGCAACGGCTCCTCGGCGACATCGGAAACATGCACGATATGCTCGTGGCTCATCGGTGTTCCTCCCTCTTCATGTCCGTTTTCGTTAAAGCGGCCGCGTTGCTACGCTCCCGCCATGAGCCTCCTGTTCGCGTACGCGATGGGGTTCTCCGTCGCCTCCATGCCGGGCCCCATCCTGGCGCTTATCACCACCGAGACGCTCCGCAGAGGCGCGTGGCCGGGCGCCCAGACGGCCCTGGCGCCCATGTGCGTGGATGCTTGCGTCATGCTGCCGCTGGTGTTGGCGCTCCATTCCGCCATTCCGTCCGGGGCCGGCGCCGTGGCCGTGGGCGTCGCCGGCGGCGCGTTTCTTCTCTGGCTCGGGCTCCAGTCCCTCCGGGCGGGGTCGGCGCCCACGGCCGCGGAGCGCCATCGCGGCTCGCGGCAGCTTTCCCCTTTCCTCAAGAGCGTTCTCACCCAACTCATGAACCCCTATGCCTACATCTTCTGGGGAACGGTGGGTTTCGGCTTCGTGCGCGCGGGCTTCGCAAGCCAAGGCATCCAGGGGGCGCTGTCGTTTCCCGTAGGCTTCTGGCTCGGGGCGGGCACCATGAACTTCCTGGTCGTGTACCTGGTCAGCCGCGGGAGGCGCTACCTGCCCCCCCGGCTGGAGCCCTACGTGCACATTTTCTCCGGAGTCCTGTTGATCGGGGCGGGTGCCTTTCTCGTGTGGGCCGTGGCCCGGGATCACCTATAAGGGACGAACCGCTACGTACCCTTCCCGGCTTCTCCGGCGGCCTTGGCCTCCTCCCACAACGCATCCATCTCCTCGAAGGACGCCTGCTCCACGGTCTTGCCCCGTTCCGCCAGCGCGCGCTCGATATGGGCGAAGCGCTTGTGGAAGCGCTGGATCGTGCCCTCCAGCGCCTCCTCCGCCTGGACCTTCAGAAAGCGGCTCAGGTTGACCACGGCGAAGAGCAGGTCCCCCAACTCCGCCTCCACGCGTTCCGCCTTCCCGGTCCCGGCCGCTTCCTTCAACTCCTCCAGCTCTTCCGCGACCTTGCCCCACACCGGCTCCACGTCGGGCCAGTCGAACCCCACGCCGGCGGCCTTGTCGCCGATGCGCTGGGCGCGCGCCAGGGCCGGCATGGCCCGGGGCACCGAGGTGAAGAGGGAATGGCCCTGGGCGGCGGCGGACGGTTTCTCCCGCGCCTTGATCCTCTCCCAGTTCCGCAGCACCGCCCCGGCGTCGCTCGCGTGCTCGTCGCCGAAGACGTGAGGGTGTCGCCGCACCAGCTTGTCGCGCAGGCCGGCCATCACCTCCTCGATGGCGAAACGGCCGTCCTCGCGCGCCATCTGGGCGTGGAACAGCACCTGCAGCAGAACGTCCCCCAGCTCGTCCCGGATGGCAGCGGCGTCGTCCTGGTCGATGGCTTCGAGCAACTCGTAGGTCTCCTCGACGGCGTAACGCTTGAGCGACGCGTGGGTCTGCTCCCGGTCCCACGGGCAACCGCCCTCGCCGCGCAAACGCGCCATCACTCCGACGAGCTCCTCGAACAGCCCGCCCGTGGTCTGCCGCTTGTCCTCGCCCACCGAAAGCCGCCCGGTCCTTCTACTTGTCGCGGGGCGCGCCGACCCAACCCGTGTCCGACACGTCGATCTCCTGCTCCTCCGGCCCGGTGACCTTGACCTCGAAGTAGGACTGGGGATGGGATGGATCCGTCGGGTTGATCCGCGCGAGGTCCGTGAGCTGCCCTCCGCCAAGCGCGGTGACCCGCTCCACCGCCTTCTCCAGGTTGTCCACCTGGAACCCGAAGTGTTCCACCCCCGCCGGGGACGTGGGCGTCCTGAGGTTCAGGATCGCCATGTTGATGTGGCCGTCGGAAAGGTAGATGCCGCTCCGGCCCTTCCCTACCTCCTCGAGGTCGAACGCTTCCTTGTAGAAGGCCGCGGTCTTGGCCACGTCCCCGGTCCTGATCGCAATGTGCTTGAGTCGCGCCATTCGAATCCTCCTGCTTTAGCCCGGAATCGGTCACAATCTACAGGAAATCCACGCGAGTTGCATTCCACGTGCCCTTGCGGCCCGGCGGGCGCTCACAAACCGTTCCGTGAACCGCTAGACTTGAAGCTCCATGAGCTTCGGGCGCCACGGCATTTCCATTTCGGTTTTCTGGTTCACCTTCTTCGGGGCGCTGGGCATCTTCTTTCCCTACTACAGCCTCTACCTCAAGGAGAACGCCGGCCTGACCGGCATCCAGCTCGGCATGGTGCTCTCGGTGACACCCCTCGTGGGCATCGTGGCGCAACCCTTCTGGGGCCAGGTGGCGGACCGCACCGGCGCCCGCGGCCAGCTCGCGGCGTTCCTTTCCATGATGGCGGCCGCGGGGTTCATGCTGCTGGGACTGGCCCACGGGTTCGTCCTCATTCTCCTGGCCGCCGTCTTCCTGGCGTTCTTTTCGACGCCGGTGATCCCGCTGTCGGTGTCCGTGGCGCTGGCCGCGTTCCGCCACTCCGGGCCGCACGCCTACGGCTTCGCGCGCGCGTGGGGGACGGTGGGCTTCCTGGCCTCGGTGCTGATCTTCCCGCTGGCACTGGAGCACGTACAGGAATGGCGCGGGCTCGTCACCCTTCCCGGAGGCCCTTCCGAGCCCGGCCTCGGGGTGATGTTCCTGGGGACCGCGAGCGTGGTGCTCCTGGCCGCGGCCATCGGCCTCGCCCTTCCGCGGCAGGGCCTGGCGTCACAACGGGCCGGCCGCGGGGAGTGGCGCATTCTGCTGCGCCGCGGCCCCATGCGCCGCATGCTTGTCTTCGCCTTCAGCGCATACCTCTTCGTCACCGGCCCCATGGGGCTCCTGCCGGTCTACGTCCGCGCCCAGGGCGGCACCCTGGAGACGGTGCAGAACATGTGGATCCTGATGCTCATCGTGGAGATCCCGCTCATCCTGTGCACCGGCATGGGCCTCAAGCGCATCGGCGCGCGCGGGCTTCTGGGCGCGGGAGTGCTGGCCGGCGGCATCCGCTGGACGGTGTGCGGACTCACCGCCAACCCCTACTGGATCTACCCCGTGCAGATGCTCCACGGCGTGATGGTGACGGGACTGATGATGGGCGGGCCGCTGTACGTCGACCGGGTCGCCCCGGGGCGGCTGCGTTCCACCGCCCAGGGCCTGGTGGCCATGGTGGGACTCGGGCTCGGCGGCATCGCCTCCAACACCGCCTCCGGCTGGATCCTCGACCACTTCGGCGCCAACGCGCCCTACCTCATCGGCGGCGCCGGCGCGCTGGTGGTGGGGCTGGCGATCCACTGGATCCTGCCGCCTGTGACGCACGAAGACGCCGCGCGGGAATGACGTTTCGTAGGGCGTAACGTTGACAGGTCAATTCAGCTTCACCAGCTTCTGCAGGCTGCGCATCTCGCGCGGCGGGTCGAGCCGCCGGCCCATGATGGTCCAGGAGACCTCGGCCACGTAGAGGTTCCGGTTGGAGTCCAGGCAGATCCCGTGGGGTGCGATGAACTGACCCGGCCCCTCGCCCATGACCGGATCGCCGAAGCGTCCCAGCTCGATGCCGTCGGCGTCGCGGATGACGATGCGGTGGCCGATGTTGGGATAGGCGCCGTTCTGCGACGTGCCCGGTCCCAACTCGCCGATGTAGCAGACGGGCTTGGCGCCGTTGCCGATGTTCTCCATGTAGAGCGCGCACGGGCGGTGCAGGTTGTCGCACCACTGAGCCTCGAAACGACCGCTGCCGTCGAACACCTGGATGCGGTGGTTCTCCCGGTCCGCCACGTAGACCCAGCCGTCGGCGTCGGTGCAGATGTTGTGCACGAGGTTGAACTGGCCCGGATCGGTGCCGGGCTCGCCCCAGGAGAACAAGAGCTTCCCGTCCGGGGAGTACTTGTGCACCCGCGAGTTGCCGTAGCCGTCCGAGACGTAGATGTCGCCCCCGGGCGAAAACGCCACGTGGGTGCAGCGGTTGAAGGGATCGCCCTTCTGGAACTCCCCCGCCTTGCCCGGAATCCCCAAGGTCATCAGCACCTTGCCGTCCAGCGTGCACTTGCGCACCGTGTGGTCGCCGTCGTCGGTAAGGAAGACCGTCTCGCCGTCCTGCCCCATGGTGACGCCGTGCGCGCGGGTGAACACCCCCTCGCCCCAGGTGCGCAGGAAACGCCCGTCCTTGTCGAGCACGATCATCGGGTGCTCACCCCGGGTGAAGCAGTAGACGTTGTCGTGCCCATCCACACCCACAGCCGCCACCTCCTTGAAGGTCATGCCGTCGGGCAGTTGCGCCCAGCCATCCTGCGCCTCGTAGCGAAAGTCACCGCTTCCCATGATCGTGCTCATGCCTGTTCCTTCCTGCCTTCAGTCGTCGCCAACACGAAATCTCGTCAGAGCGTAGGTGCTTTGGACACGAACAGCAAGGTCCCCTGAAAACTCCCGCTAGCAACGACTACCGCACGCCTTGGGATCCCGGCTTGAACAATAACCCTGCCCTGTCTAAGATCGCCCGCATGGCTGTTCGGCTGGAAACGGACGTGCTGGTGATCGGGGGCGGCATTGCCGGGGCCTTTGCGGCCTACCGCGCGCGGGAGGCGGGGGCGCGGGTGCTGCTGGTGGACCGTTCGTACTTCGGGCGCAGCGGCTGCAGCGCGCTGGCCTCCGGCGTCTACCCGGCCTACATGCCGGGCGACGACAAGGACGCGTGGATGCGGGCCTTCGGCGGACCGCTGGTGAACCAGCCGCTGGTGGCCAAGTCGCTTCCGGTCATGCACGAGCACGTGCTGCTCATGGACCGGTGGGGTGTGAACTGGGTCAAGGAGGGGCGCAGGATCGTGCGCATGGGAGCGCCCGGGCGCTCCTTCGCCAACGGCGTGTGGATGGCCGAGGGCGGGCCGCAGATGATGATGGCGGTGCGCTCCGGCGTCGTCGGCCGCGGCGTGGAGGTGCTCAACCGGGTGGCCCTGACCGAGCTTCTGACCTCGGACGGCCGGTTGCCCACGGCGGGGCGCGTGGTGGGCGCCGCCGGCTTCCATACCCGCACCGGTGAGATCCACGCGATCACGGCCAAGGCCACGGTGGTGTGCACCGGCCCCTACAAGTTCCCGTATCCCTGGCCCGGAAGCACGCTGGGCTATATGCCCATCGACCTCTCGGGCGACGGCATCGCCATGATGATGCGCGCCGGCGCGGAGCTTTCGCGCCTGGAGCTGGGCGGCATCAACCTGAATCCCGACAACGCGCTGTCCGCTCCAGGGTTGGAGTCGCTGATGCCGTCAGGGGCCAAGTGGGTGGACCAGGACGGCCGCCGCTTCCTGGAGGATTACGACCCCAAGCGGATGGAGATGACCCAGCGGGCGCTCCTCTACTTTGCCATCGCCCACCAGAAGGAGCTGGGCCGGGTGCCCTCCATGGACCTGCGGGAGGTGTCCCCGGAGCGGATGCAGCTCATCCGGCGGGTGATCCCCATCGTGGTGAACAACCAGGAAGCCATGGTGGGCGACCTCACCGAGACGCCGGTGCCGTATACCTACCAGGTGGCCGGAACCAGCGGCATCTTCGGCGCCGGCGCGCGGGTCACCGAACGGGGCGAGACCACCGTGCCGGGGCTCTACGCCGCCGGCACCTGCACCGACATGACCTATCTGCCGGGCGGCAACCTGCCCTTCTGCTCCGTCACCGGCGACTGGACCGGCCGGGCCGTCGGAGCGGCCGTGGACTCGGTGGAGCCGCCGCAACCGCCGGCGGAGCAGGTGGAACGGATTGCGGCACAAATCCTTGAACCGCTCCAGCGCCGGGACGGCGTCGCGTTCGAGCCGGTCCACCGCCGGCTCGGCGAGTTGCTGATGGAGAAGGTCGGCCTGGTGCTCCACGCCGACCGCCTCGACGCGGCCTTGAGCGAGATCCGAGACATCCGGGAGCACGAGGTGCCCCGGTTCACGGCGGAAAACCCCCACGAGCTGGCCAAGGTATGGGGCCTGACCCAGTACATGCAGGTGCTGGAGGCGACGCTGCGCGCCTACCGCTACCGCACCGAGAGCCGGGTGGCCTTCATCCGCGAGGACTACCCGGTCATCGACAACGTGAACTGGGTGAAGATGGTGGTGGTGAAGCAGGAGAACGGCGCGCTGCGGCTCTGGGACGAGCCCGTGCCCGAGTCCTGGCACGACCCCCACCCGGTGCGGCCGACGCAGAACCTGCATCTCGTGTTCCGCAACCAGGAGGCGCCTCATGCCGCGCGTTGAAGTGAACGAACAGGCGTGCACGGGCTGCGGCGTGTGCGTTGAGACCTGCCCCACCGACGTCCTGCGCCTCGACCCGCGGGAAAAGGCCTTCGCGGCCTACTCCGCGGACTGCCAGGGCTGTTTCGTGTGCCAGTGGGACTGCGCCTACGGGGCCATCCGCGTCGTGGTGAACGGATAGCGGCTCCCCATTAGGAGAGTCTCACTCGTTCCCTCAGCGTCCGCTTGTCCACCTTGTCGCCCGACGCGACCTTTGGGAACTCTTCCATCAGTTCCAGCCTGTCGGGGCGCTTGAAGGGGGCCAGCCCTTCGTCCAGCAGGAACCCGGTCACTTCGTCCAGGGTCAATGAGGCACCGCCCTCCGCAATGACGCATGCCGCGATGCGTTCTCCCATCTCCCGGTCGTCGTAGCCCACGACTGCCACCTCGCGCACCTTGGGATGACGGGCCAGCAGGTTCTCGATGTCGGCCGGGAAGATGTTCTGTCCGCCGCGGATGATGAGGTCCTGGTCCCGACCCATGAGGTAGATGTTGCCGGCGTCGTCCATGCGGCCCCACTCCTCCAGGTCCAGGAAACCGTCGGGGCGCCGGCGCGCGTTGAGGTCGGGGTTGTCGAGGAAGCGCGCGTCCGAGGGCAGCCCCCGGACCCACAGGCGGCCGGTCTCGCCTCTCGGAACCTCGTGGCCGTCCGCGTCCATGATGCGCATTTCGTTGCCTTCGAGAGGCCGGCCCACGGAGCCGATGCGGACGTCGGGAGGATCGTCCCATGAGGTGGCGCACAGGCCGCCGCAGTCCACGCTGCCGTAGCCTTGCATGATGCGGCAGCCAAGCCGCGCCTCGGCCGCGTGCCCGAGTCCGTGGGGCAGCGAGGAGCCGTGGCTGACGATGATGCGCAGGGAGCTGAAGTCGTGGTTGTCCAGGTCGGGCAGGGACAGCAGCCGGGAGATCATCGTGGGAACCATGGGCAGGACGTTCACCCGCTCCCGCGCCACCGTCTCGCAGGTAGCGCGGGGGTCGAAGTGGTCCCGCAGCACCACCCGCGCGCCGGACTCGCAGACCCCGTTGTACACCAGCCCGTCCGCCACCCCCGATATGATCGCCGTGACCGCGCACAGGGTGTCGTCCGCGCCGACCCGGAACCGCTGGAGGTGGAGCCAGGCGGTCAAAAGGCGCGTGTAGAGCGGCACCGCCGCGCACTTGGGCGTGCCGGTGGAGCCGCTGGTGGTGGCGAGCTGGCACACGTCCTCGACCCCGTAGCGCGTGCCGGCGAGGCGCCGCCTGCCCTCGTCCGTCACCGGTCGGGAAAGAACCGCCTCCAGCGGCAGGCATCCGTCGGGCACCTCGTCCCACGCTGCCAGCACATGGCGCAGCTCCGGCACTCGCACCTGGTCGAGAAGCCCGGCATGGTTGAAGCCCCGGTAGGTGGCGGGGATGATGGCGACCTCGGGGCGGGTGAAGCCCATGATGGATTCCATCTCCGCGCGCCGCAGGCTGGGTGCCACCGTCACGAGCCGGAGCCCGGCCTTCTCGCACGCCAGCCGCGCCAGTAGGAGTTCCGCCGAGTTGGGCATCTGGATAAGAACACGGCCGTCGCGCTCCAGGCCGAGGTCGAGCAGGGCCAGCGCCAGGGCGTCGGAAAGCTCCGCCACCTGGCCCCAGGTGAGACGCCGGCGCGCGTCCACCAGCGCCTCCCTGGAGTTGACGCGGCGCGCGTTGTCGTCGCAGAAGTCGGCCGCGGTCTTGAGCGGCATGTAGCGCGAGACCGCCTCCCGCAGAGCCGTATGCTGGTCCGACATGGGCTGCCCTCCGGCCACGGACACGCCTGGGGACGGTATCCCGACGGCGGTCCGACAAGCCTTTCTACTTTACGCCTTGGCTCTACATCAAACCGGCGACGCATCCGATCGCGTGCGCCATTGTTTCATAGTAGATTCGGTCCAACGTGAACCGCTGAGCAACGGAGGAACGCATCGCATGGTGATGATCATCAACGAGGAAGAGGCCAGGGAACTGATCTCCATGGGCGAGTGCATCGACCTGATGGAGGACGTGTTCCGGGAGTTGGGGCGAGGGAACGGGGTCAACCCGCCGCGGTTGCGCTACTCCTGCCCGACGCCCGACCCCAAGGCCAACTACTTCGCCAACATCCACGCCGGCGCGCTGCCCAAGTACGGGGTCGCGGCGCTGCGTTTGAACTCCCGGCTCACGGAGGAAAAGGACGACGAGACCCGCCGGGTGGAGTTCAAGCATCCCACCGGGCGCTACTGGGGGCAATTCCTCATCTACAGCCTGGAGACCGCCGAGCTTCTGGGCATCATCGTGGACGGCACCATCTCGCCCTTGCGCGTGGGCGCCACCAGCGGCGCCGCCGTCCGGCTGCTGGCGCGCCCGGACTCGCACGTGGCCGGGCTCTTCGGCACGGGCCATCAGGCGGAGTTGCACGCCCTTGCGCTGGCGGCCGCCCTGCCCCTCCGGCGCTTGAAGGTGTACAGCCCTTCACGCGTCCACCGGGAGGAATTCTGCGCCCGCTTCGGCGACGAACTGGGCATCCCCGTGGTCGCCGCCACCGAGCCGGGCGAGGTGGTAAAGGGCTCCGACGTGATCTGTTGCGCCACCAACTCGTCGGGTCCGGTGTTCGACGGCGAGGACCTGGAACCCGGTCAGACGGTGGTGTCCATCGTCAACAGCGACGTGGTGTTCGAACGCCACGAAGTGGACCGGCGGACCATCACGCGCAGCGATCTCATCGTGATCAACGGGCGCGAAAGCGTTCGCGCCAACCGGCAAAAGGAACTCCTGGATCCCATCGAGGCCGGCGAGACCTCCTGGGACAAGGTAGTGGAACTGGGCGAGTTGGTGAACGGGACCGCGCCCGGCCGGCGCGACCCGGCGGACATCATCTACTACAAGAACAACTCGGGCTTGGCGATCCAGTTCGCGGCCGTGGGCAAGATGCTGCTGGACAAGGCCCGGGCCAACGGCGTGGGCCGGGAGCTTCCGGGCGAGTGGTTCTCCGTCGACCTCGAGCCGTGGTTCGCCAGGGGGTACTCGCCGGCCTCGTGACCGGGTGCCCTGCGTCACAAATTGCCGGGTGCGAAAAGGAGACCCGCCGGCGATGACGCGTATTTGCCGGAAAGGCCGCTAATGTCCCAGGCGATCACCGAGGCCGCTCTCTCCCGGCTGGCGGGGCGGATCAAGGAATGGGGGCGCGAACTGGGTTTCCAGCAGGTGGGCATCGCCGGCGTGGACCTGAGCGCCGACGAGGCGCTCCTGCGGCGCTGGCTGGCCGAGGGACGTCACGGCGAAATGGCCTACATGGCGCGGCACGGAACGCGGCGCTCGCGCCCGGCCGAGCTGGTGCCGGGGACCGTGCGGGTCATTGCCGCGCGCATGGACTACCTGCCGGAGACCGGCGCGGATCCTTGGGGGGTGCTCGGCGACGGACGCCTGGGCTACGTTTCCCGCTACGCCTTGGGACGGGACTATCACCGCTTGCTGCGCAAGCGCCTGCAGGCCCTGGCGGACAGGGTCGCCGGAGAAGCGGGACCTTTCGGCTACCGGGTCTTCACCGACAGCGCGCCGGTCCTGGAGAAACCCCTGGCGCGAAACGCCGGCCTGGGCTGGATCGGCAAGCACACCAACCTCATCCACACCGGCGCCGGATCGTGGTTCTTCCTGGGCGAGATCTACACGGATCTGGCGCTGCCGGTGGACCGGCCCGCCGAGGACCGCTGCGGCACTTGCCGCGCCTGCATCGATGCCTGCCCCACCGGCGCCATCACCGGACCGTACCGGCTGGACGCGCGCCTGTGCATCTCCTACCTCACCATCGAGCTGCGCGGGCCGATTCCACCGGAGCTGCGCCCTCTCGTGGGGAACCGTGTCTACGGTTGCGACGACTGCCAGCTCGTGTGCCCGTGGAACCGGTACGCGCGCTTCACGGGCGAGACCGGCTTCCAGCCCCGGCACGGGCTCGACGCTCCGGAGCTGGTCGAGTTGTTCCGCTGGAGCAAGGACGACTTCCTGCACCGGACCGAAGGGAGCGCGATTCGCCGCATCGGCTACGAGTGCTGGCTGCGCAACGTGGCCGTGGCGTTGGGCAATGCGCCTCACGACCGCCGCATCGTCGAGGCGTTGCAAGAGCGGCGCGAGGATCCGTCGCCGCTGGTGCGGGAACACGTGGCGTGGGCGCTGGAGCAACAAGACCGGAAAACGGGCGCCAGGAATTAGCCGGACACTACACCAGACACCTGGAAGATTTCTCCGTCGTCGAGACGCAACGCCGTGAGCTGTCCGCCCCACACGCAACCGCTGTCCAGGCACACCGCGCCGTTCTCGCGATGCAGTCCCAGGGCCGCCCAGTGCCCGTACAGGACCGTCTCGTCCGCGGCGGCGCGGGGCCAGACGAACCACGGGCTGTACCCGGCGGGCGCGTCGGCGGGCGGCCCGGAGAACGCCAGCGCCATGTGACCGTCCGCGGTGCAGCAGCGGAGGCGCGTGAACACGCTGACGATACAGTTCCAGCGGTCGGGCCCGGCCAGGTCACCGGACCATGCGCTCGGTCCCTGTCCCGCCTGGTGGCGCAGGAAGCTCCGGTAGCCGTCACAACGCAGCCGTGTTTCGACCTCTCGCGCCAGCTCCACGGCGGTGCCGATGTCCCACGGGGGCAGCAGGCCCGCGTGGGTGAGCACGTAACCGTCCTCGCGGTGGATCAACGGGAGGCCGCGCAGCCAAGCCACCAGTTCGTCGCGGTCTTTCGCGCGCAAGACGTCGTCCAGGGTGTCCTGGCGCTTGGCCGGAGAGATTCCCTCCGCGCGGCACATGAGGTGGAAGTCATGGTTGCCCAGAACCACCACCGCCCCCGCGCCGAGGCTCTTCACGAACCGCAGGACCGCCAGGGAGTCCGGACCGCGGTTCACGAGGTCGCCCGCGAACCACAAGCGGTCGGCCGCGGGGTCGAACGCGATGACGTCCAACAACCGCCGGAGCGGCTCGTAGCAGCCTTGAACGTCTCCGATGGCGTAGATGGCCATGCAGTCCTTTCGCAACGGGACCCCGCACGGCCGCCGCGAAACGGCGCGCCGGCGACGCAAGATCCTTCCGCTACCCGCGGGAGAGGCCGAAGCCGAAGGCGCCGGCGCCCCGGCTGGCGATGTAGAGGAACACGAAGCAGAACAGCACCGCCAACTCGCCGCCGTTCTCGATGGGCCAGAAGCTGCGACCGGCATGGGCCATGAAATAGGCCGCGGCCATCTGTCCGCTGCAGATCAGGGCCGCGAGGCGCGCGAAGAGACCAAGCGCCACCAGCAGCCCGCCCGCCAACTCGATGATGCCGGCGGCCCCCATGAGGGAGGCCAGTTCCGCGGTCGCGCCCAAACCATCCATGCCGCCGAAATAGCCGAACAGTTTCTGCGCGCCGTGCTGGGCGAACGCGAGGCCGACGACGATGCGCATGAGCGCGTAAGCGTAACGCGACAAGCCGTCCATGATCGAACTCCCTTTCCGGTGTCCTGCCGGCCGGTCCGCGAACGAACGACAGGATACCAGTACCCTGTAGATTCGGACCGCCGGCGTTGCCTCAGCGGCCCAGGCGAGAGATGGCGCGGTGCCGGAAGCACTGCACCAGGTGATCGTTCACCATCCCCACCGCCTGCATGAATGCGTAGCAGATGGTCGGCCCGACGAACCGGAACCCGCGCGCCATGAGGTCGCGGCTCATGGTTTCCGATTCCCGTGTACGCGCGGGAACTTCCTCGTGCGAGCGCCAACGATTGACCCGCGGCCGGCCGCCGGCGAACCGCCACACGTAGCGGTCGAAGGTGCCGTGCTCCTCCCTGACCCGGAGAAACGCACGGGCGTTGGTCACGGCGGCGGCGATCTTGAGCCGGTTGCGCACCAGACCCGGGTCCTTCAGCAGTTCGCCTTGCTTTCCCTCATCATAGCGGGATACCGCCTCGGGATCGAAACCGGCGAAGGCCCGGCGGTAGGCGTCACGTTTCCTGAGAATGGTTTCCCAACTCAGTCCCGCCTGCGCCCCCTCCAGAACGAGGAACTCGAAGAGCGTCCGGTCATCATGGCACGGCACGCCCCATTCCGCATCGTGATACGCGGTGGAAAGCTCCGTTCTGGCCCAACCGCAGCGTACAGGCCCCAACCCTATTCGTGCCCCGGCAGATAGGTGATCAGGGTCAGCGCGGCGCCCTGGGGGTCCTGGATGACACAGAACCTGCCCACGTCCGGTATGTCCTGGAGCGGGACGATGATCCTCCCTCCGAGATCCTGCACCTTGACCGAGGCCGCGTCGACGTCGTCCACCGTCACGTAGGCCCCCCAGGCCGGCGGCATCCCCTGGGCCTGCGCCGGAACGGCCATGATGCCGCCGATCTCGGTCCCGTCCACCTTCACCAGGTTGTAATGGACGGGCTCCTCACCGTCGTCGCACTCGTGAGTCACCGATTCCATCGTCCACCCGAAAAGCTCCGCGTAAAATTTCTTGGCCCCCTCCACGTCCGTGGTGAGCAGCTCGCACCAACTGAAGGTCCCATGCTTCGACGCACTCATCGATGATCCTTTCATTTGCTCGAAGTGCCGGAGTATCCGCGGCCGTACCGCAATGATCGGTATGCCAGTGGCGCCGTGAGTTGGCAACAATCCCGGATCGGGTGATGGAATGGACGGTCCGGCCGGTTCGTAGTACGGTGGTGCCCTGTCCAGGCCATTGTCCCAATCCACGCTCTACGGAGGTGCCCCATGCTCAAGCTCTACCATTGGTGGAGTTCCACGTGCTCGCGTCGCGTACGCATCGCCCTGGCGGCGAAACAACTTTCCTGGGGGGGCGTCTACGTCAACCTGTCGAAGTTCGAGAACCTGGAGCCTTGGTACGTCGAGCTGAACCCCAACGGCGTGGTGCCGACGCTGGTGCACGACGGCCGCATCATCATCGAATCCAATTTCATCCTCGAGTACCTCGACGACGTATGGCCCGAGGTGCCCATGCGTCCGGACGATCCTTACGAGCGCGCGCGCATGCGCATCTGGATGGATCGCTTCGAGCATGAACTGCACCGCAACGTCAACATCATCTCCTTCATCAAGCAGGGCCGCATCAAGCGCTACGAGCACCTGTCCGAGGAAGAGCGCGAGGCCGCGGTCATGCAGCAGCCCACCGAGCCGAAGCGCGCACTCTTGAGAGATCGCCTGAGGAACGGCGTTTCCGAGGAGCAGATGGCGTACGCGGAGGCGCGCCTGGCCGAGATTCTCGACGAAGTGGAGGAGACGCTTCAGGACCGTCCCTGGCTCACGGGCGAACGCATGTCGCTGGCGGACTGCTCCATTGCGCCGTTCATCGAACGCTTCGAGTCGAACAAGCTGGAACGGCTGACGGACTGGAGCGCGCGCCCCGCATTGGGCGCGTGGTGGGCGCGGATGCAGGCCACGGAGGCCTATCAGACCGCCCATTCCTTCAAGGCCCCCGCGTAAGCCAGTGTGGTGTCTGGTAAATTCGCAGCATAATATGCGGAGGATTTTTCGTCGTCGGCAAGGCGCGACGACGAGCAGTGGCGGGTACCACGCGAGGAAGAGCAACGCAGCCGACGGCGAAAAA
>JAPPNE010000071.1 GCA_028818775.1 Deltaproteobacteria bacterium
CACTTCGGCCACGAGGCCGTGGCGGAAGTGACGGGCCGCTCCCGCCGGGTGCTCAGGATTCTGGGTAACGCGGGCGGCGATCGCCTGGCGCTCCGCAGCCGGCCGGCCTCCGCCAACCTGGCCGAGACCGCCGCGTTCATGGACGGGACCAAGCACATACTGGTGTTCTCCATGGCCGGCGGCACCGGGCGGAGCTACCACTCGGACCTCTCGTGCCCGAACACCGAGCGCCGGGTACACTACCTGCTGGAGCCCGGCTGGCGCGCCGACCAGGCGATCCAGGGGCTCGGCCGCACCCACCGGACCCACCAGGCCTCAGCGCCGCTCTTCCGGCCGGTCACCACGGACGTGAAGGGCGAGCGGAGGTTCATCGCCACGATCGCGCGCCGGCTGGACAGCCTGGGCGCCATCACCCGCGGCCAGCGCGACTCCCAGACTGCCATGGGCGGCAGCGACGCGACGCTGTTCCGCGAGAGCGACAACCTCGAGAGCCTCTACGCCAAGGCGGCCCTGAGGCGATTCTACCTGGCGCTCTGGCGCGGCGACATCCCAGGCTGGCCGCTGGCACGGTTCGAGGACGCCACCGGCCTGAAGCTCACCTGGGAAGGCTCGCTCAAGGAGGACCTGCCGCCCATGCCCCGCTTCCTCAACAGGCTGCTGGCGCTTCCCATCGCCGAGCAGAACCAGCTCTTCGCGGAACTGGAGGAGCGCATCGCCGCGGGGATCGAACAGGCCATGGAGGCCGGAACCTACGAGGTCGGCGTCGAGACCGTGAGGGCCGATTCCCTGGCCGCTGCCGGCAGGGAGACGCTGTACAGGCATCCCGGCAGCGGCGCGGCTACCGAGCTCGTCGAGATCGTGCGCCGCGACAGGATGGAGCCGACATCCGCCGACGAAGCGTTCGAGACCGGCGCCCGGACGGACGGTGGGCCGGTATTGATGGTGAACGCAAAGTCCAACCGCGCCGCGGTCGTGCTTCCGGCGCCGTCGGGCCTGTTCGACGACGGCGGCGTGCAGGAGCGCGTCCGCCTGCTGCGTCCCGCCGGGCGGGATTCCATGGCCAAGGCCGAGCTCGACGCCTCGAACTGGCGGAAAGCTCCCGAAGCCGAATGGCGCACACTCTGGGAGGACGAGATCACCGGCCTCCCGTCCCACCGGGAGTCGCGGCTCTGGCTCGCGGCGGGGCTGTTGCTGCCTGTCTGGGATCGTCTGCCGGCTGAGAACATGAGGGTGCGGCGTCTCAGGACAGACGACGGCGAAGCGCTCATCGGCCGCGTGCTCGATTTCGAGCAGGTTCGCGCCGTGCGTTCAGCCTTCGGCCTCGCGGGCGGTCCCGCAATGACCGGCGCCGAAGCCTTCGACGCGGTCATGCGACGCGGCGCCGCCCTCGCGCTTGCCAATGGCTGGCGACTCGCCAGGCGGCGCATCATGGGCGCCGACCGGGTCGAAATCGAGGGACCCGTCGATTCCGACACCGCGGTTCTCAAGCGCATGGGCTGCACGGTCGAGATCGTCTCGTGGCGCACGCGCATCTTCGCGCCGGGGCCCGATCTCCTCGAACTCGTCATCCAACGCTGGCCGCTCGCCGCCTGAGGCCATCGCCGCGCCATACGTATCGCCGGCCGACCGTCGTACACGCCTGTTGCCGGCTCGCCGGGGGTCCGTACAGCCGGCAGGTCGGCGGCCACGGGCTTCACATCTGAAGGGAGCACTGCATGACTGCCCAGACCCTGCCCGACGACCCGAACTATGCGTTCTGCCCAAGCTACGAACTCGGCGACGAGCCGCAACAGATCCGCATCGTCTTCGAGGGCATGGACGGCTACGTGCCGACCGCGCTTGTCGCCCTGGACATCGATGCCGCCGAGCGGCTGTGCGACCGCCTGAACGCCAGGCTCGGACACTCAAGGGAGGACTGGACCGCGCTCGCGGCCCGCTCCATGTGCGCCGGAAGCCCCGAGACCGGCAACGACTCCTGCCACTGAACCCCGGGCGGGCCGGGTTGCTTCGCCGCAGGCTCGCCATCCTCGAACTCGCCGAAGCACCTTCCTTGCCGCGCCGCATCCCGCGCAGCACTTGACCGCCACTTCGGCCCGACCCTGGGCGCCGGGCGAACGATCACGGGAGCCGCCGAACAGCGATCCGCATTGCCGTCAAGGCCGGCATTTCCGCTGAATCCGGGCGCGACGCCGCCACGTGCGGTTCTCCGAGCGCCCGGGGGCAATCCCCGGGGCCGGAGCCTCTCCCTGGAGCCGGGGGAAAGCGTTCGCGGGGCGAACGCCCGGAAGGAGAGGGAGAAGGTCTCCCTCGCGCAGGCCGGGCACGGCAAGCAGCAAAGGAGGCACGGCCATGTTCCCTACCGACTTCGACTTCGAGGAAACCCTCACAGGCAGCGACCTGCTCGCAGAGATCGGGCTCAACCCCGGCGCCGTCCGGGACGTCATCGACGACGAGCACGCCAGGAGCTGTCCGGACCCCCGGGATGCGGCCGGCGGAGATCCTCTCACCGTCACCGCTGCGCTGATCGCCGGAACGGAGTGAAAGGGGGGCCTGAGAGAAGTGAACGGAAGGGGGCCGGGGAGGGAGGACTCCGGTCCCCAGACGCTCGTCAACCATCGTCATTAACCAGGAAGGAGAACCATCATGAGCTTTGGTCTGAGTGGGGACGGAGTCCTACACCGAATTTGTGGATAGATATCAGGCGCTTGCGGAGTCCGGGCAAAAACCTCCAGCGTCGAGTCATCACCATGCCAACACGGCGCTCAGACGAGGCCGCATTCGCTCCGAGGCTCCCGTGCAAGCAGGCTTGGAACTACAACAGTTTGACCAGGGTGACGATCAGACCGCCCTGGGCGATCAGTGCGCCAAACAGCCATTTCAGAAGATCCGCCTTCACCGCCTCTATGCTGGCTCTGGTTTCCTGCCGCAGGGCCTCGATATTGGCCTTGGTCTCCTGTCGCAGGGCATCCATGCCGGCCTCGACCCTGGCAATGTCGGCCTTGATCGCGGCGATATCGGTCTTGGTGGCGAGATTGGTGTTGAGGAAGGCGACATGCTCCTCGGCGAGAGTCTCGGCCTGCTTCTCGGTGAAGCCGCTCTCGGTGAGACGCTTGACAAAGCGATGAGTGTCGAAGGCAATAGCCTCGGCCATGCTTGGACCATAGCAACTCCACTAGCGCGGGACAAGGAAAATCGCCCTCCGACCAGAGCCTCCGCTCTTGCAGCCCGCATGTGCGCATCTTGGACCGCACAGGCCGAGCACCCCGTGGCTCGGGCGGAAGGCGCCCGGCGCCTCGCCGCGCTGCCGCGCATCTACGGCATGGATCGCGTGTTCCCTCACGTCTCACCTCCGATCGGCTCCACGGCCTTCTTGTATGGTTGTCAGCCTGCGCATCCATGACATACGTGGGCGTCCCGACAGACGCCTTCGCACGAGCAAGGAGCCGTTCCCAACGATTGGCGGCACACTTGCAAGGACGGTTTCTGCACGGGCGTTCTCAAGCTGGCGGAATCTACCGGGCCGTTCTCGTCCGTGATATAGACACACGCTTCAGTCATTGAGTACTTTCGGTCTGGTCCAGAATTGAACACACCCCCTTCGACATCGCCAAACGGCGGGCGATCCAGGTATCCATCGAATTTGGCGGCGGGCACCCTGTTCGAGACCAAGCGAACAGGGCTGGCCAGGATCCTGTTTGCGATCCTGCATCCGCGCCATGCCAAGGCGGCTTTGGTGAGCGCCGAAGCGGTCCAGTTGGTCTTCGGTTCGCGTTTCACCGACATACCCTTGGGTAATGTGGAAGCTGTCGACCTGGCGGGCGGCAGTCTCTATTCCGGCGTTCGGATCCGCCATGCCGCGGGCGATTCGCATGTTTCGGGTTTGCCTCGAACGGCCGCATTCGCTCTGGCCGATGCCCTCGAAACGGCGCGACGTGAGTGGTGGCGACGTACGCTTGCGCCGCAACTCGGAAAGCTCCGCTCCGTGCATCACCGCCTAGTCGAGCTTGCTGATCCTCCGAAATACCTCAGGGCCGACGCGTTGCGCGAGCTTGAGGCCGATGCGCAAGCAGTCGCCGGCAGTTTAGCAGCGCGGTGGCCGGAAGTTCTGTCGGATGTCCCGGAGTTCCAGTTGCTGCGGGACATCCTGGATTTTCTGGAAGCACCGGCCGATGCCCGGGAGAAGGCCAACAAGGCGTTTGTCGTCAACGAGCTGGGCCGCTCGCGCGAGTTCTTCGACCAGATCGAGGCTCGCCCGCTTACGAAAGAGCAGCGCAGGGCGGTTGTCATCGACGAGCGCCGCAATCTCGTGGTCGCCGCGGCCGGGAGCGGCAAGACATCGGTCATCGTGGCCAAGACAGGGTGGCTCGTCCGAAAGGGGTATCGCAGGCCGTCCGAACTGCTTCTGTTGGCCTTCGCGCGCGACACCCGCAAGGAGATGGAAGAGCGGATGGACAAGCGTCTCGGCGCCGCGATTGCCCGCGACGTGACGGTGCGCACCTTCCACGGCCTGGGCTTGGCGATCATCGGCGAAGCCGAAGGGAAGCGCCCGGCACTCGCCGCGACCGCAGAGAACGACCGAGCGCTGTTCGAATTGCTCAAGGGAATCGTGGCCGATATGCTCGCCGACCGCGAACTCTCGACCACGGTGCGGGAATGGTTCCAGGAGGGATTCGCGCCGTACAAGAGCGCGCACGAGTTCAGGAACTGGGGCGAGTACCACGACTACATCCGCAAGTTCGACATACGTTCGCTGAAGGGCGAAACCGTCCGCAGCTTCGAGGAGTGCGAGATCGCGAACTTCCTCTATCTCAACGGGGTCGCCTACGAGTACGAAGCGCCCTACGAGCACGATCTGGCGACCTCGGAGAAACGCCAGTACAGGCCAGACTTCCATCTTCCCGAACACCGCATCTATATCGAGCACTTCGGGATCGACGCCGCCGGAAACACGGCGCCTTTTGTCGATCGGGAGCAATATCAACGGGAAATGGCGTGGAAGCGTGGCGTCCATGCCGAGCACGGCACCGTCCTGATCGAAACCTTCAGTCACGAACACACTGACGGCAGGCTGCTCCGCAACCTGACGGACAAGCTTGCGGCCCATGATGTGGAGCTTTCACCGATACCGCGGGAGGATGTGTTCGCCGCTCTCGAACAACAGGGGCGGATCGATCCGTTCACGCGGCTGGTTGCGACCTTCCTGCAGCACTTCAAGGGCAGTCGGATATCCTTTGCCGACATCGAGGGACGCGCCGGCGCCCATCGGGACAGGGAGCGGGCGCAGGCTTTCCTTGCGGTGTTCCGGCCGATATTCGAGCGCTACCAGGAAGCGCTGGCCCGCTCGGGGGAGATCGACTTCCACGACATGATCAACCGTGCGACCAGTCTTGTGGAGGAAGGACGTTACCGCAGCCCGTTCGGATACATCCTGGTGGACGAGTTCCAGGATATTTCGCCGTCCCGCGCGCAGTTGCTGAAGGCGCTCCTCGACAGCACGCCGGGCGCCCAGTTGTTCGCGGTCGGCGACGATTGGCAGGCAATCTACCGGTTCGGCGGCTCGGACATCGCGGTCATGCGGGAGTTCGGAGACCATTTCGGCGCGTTCGAGCGCATCGATCTCACTACCACGTTCCGCTGCTCCGACCGCATCGCTGCGGTCGCTACCGATTTCGTGCTGCGCAACCCCGCGCAAATCCGCAAGAGGGTCCGCGCGAGGCGGAAGGCGGACAGGCCCGCGGTATACGTAGGACTTCCCGGCGAGCAGAAACTCTCGCTTCTCAAAGAGACGCTCGACCGGATCGCGGAGGATGCCAGCCAGCACGACGGAACGTCGGAAGTGCTGCTGCTGGGCCGCTATCGGCATCTGCGGCCCCGCAATCTGAGCACGCTGCCAAAGCAGTATCCAGGTCTTCGCTTCACTTGGATGACCATACACCGTTCCAAGGGTCTCGAGGCCGACTATGCGGTGATCCTCGGTCTGTGTTCGGGGAAGCACGGGTTTCCCGTCGAGATAGCCGACGACCCGCTGCTCGATCTGGTGCTCGCAGCGCCCGAGGCTCATCCGAATGCCGAGGAGCGACGCCTTCTCTATGTGGCCATCACCCGGGCAAGACGGCAGGTCTTCCTGCTTGCCGATGGCGGCCCGCCGTCGGAATTCGTTTCGGAGTTGATCGACGGCGGATACGATGTCAACGTGTTCGGTCGTCCGCCGGAGGGCGATGTATCCTGTCCGCGATGCACTCGCGGACGGATTGTGCGCCGCGAAAGCACCCGCGACGGAAGCGTCTTCTATGGTTGCTCGAATTTTCCGCTTTGCGAGCAAACGGCGCGTGCTTGCCCTGCGTGCGGAAGCGGCCTTCCCGTCAGATCCGGTGAGGCTTACCGCTGCCGCGACTGCGGCGGGGAAATCGAGACCTGTCCGGTGTGCGACGGCTGGCTGAACACCAGAATGGGCCCCTACGGTCGTTTCCTCGGCTGCTCGAATTGGCCGGACTGCGACTATACGAGAAACCTGCGCAAATCGAAAAAGGGCACGGGACTCAGGTAGGGCGACAAGTATTTTGTCGAGATCGTCAGCGACTGACGCCGAACGCGCCGCGCCACCCGTCACGGTAGAACACGCCGCTTGCTTCGGGGTGTTGCGGGCCGTAGAAGCGTCCATGCATCGAGCCGTCGCTTGCGCTGAAGGCTCCCTCGTGAATCGGAATGTCAGACCAGTGGAGCGCGGCGAATGCGCTGGCGTCGGCGCTCGACAGCGTGAGATCCATGATCGGCCGCCCCAGGTCCTTGACCGTGAGCCGAGCCGAGCCGGCGGCCCGCTCGTCGCCAGCGTGAGTAATGGCGGTCATGTCGCCGGTCCACGTGGCGCTCCCGGTGACGTCGGGATCGGTGGCCTGCCAGTCGCCGAAGGAGACGGCGTCGCCGGCAGCGGTGATGCCGAAGACGCTGTGATCGAGTAGCTGTCCGTCAACGGTCACGGTGCCCCACAGGAGGCCATTGGCGAGATGCGGGATGTCGACGGTTCCCGGCGTGAAGTTGCCAGCGATGGTGTCCTCCCCTTTGAGGCGCTGGCCCCGGCGTCGGTCGGCGGGATCGACGAACACCCCCCGGTGGATGCCGCGGCGTTGGGCGCGGGCGTCGGCCTCCTCGTCGTTGTAGTCGGTCGAGTAGGCGGCCAGGGCCCACCCCTCCCGGACGAGCCATGCGTTGACGTCGACCCCACGGGCCGTACAACGGCCGACAACGCGGCCGTAGCGGTCCGAGGCTTCCCCTGTGCACGAGATATTGTCGGCGTGCGACAGGAGGGCTTGTGTGGCCGCCTCGCCGCATTCCCAGGTCTGCCCCCAGGCGCGGCAGGTCTGGTAGGACTCGGGGGCGTCGATGCCGTGAAGCCTGTAACGGATGCCGTCGATGTCGATCGTGTCAGCGTCGACGACACGGACGGCCCGCGGCGGTTCGGGAGCTTCGAGCCGCGGGGAGGAGGAGGTACCCCCTCCTCCACAGCCGGTGAGTAGGAACAGCAGGACGGGGATCAGTCGACGCATGGCTTCCGCGCCCCGCGCTCGAAGCAGCACCACTCGCCGGCGGGGTCCGCGTCCGTCGGCATCGGCTCGCCCGGCAGCCTGCACAGATCGTTGAAGTGCGACTGCGACGCCGAGCGTTCCGTCAGTTCAACCACGCGCCACTTGGCGATGAATTCCCCCGGTGTCATGGCGCCCACCGCCGCAAGGCCGTGGATGCGGGCCGGCGGCGTCCAAGGATCGCATCGGTTGACATGGCGTCGTTCATCGAGGCATGACTTCTCGTTGCCATCATGTTCCCTTCACCATGCAGCGGCCTCGCGCCGGTTGCAAGCCGCGCCTTCGGCCAGCACTCCGTGTGGAGCGGCAACATCTGCGGACCGATCCGCGCGACGCGGTGACCACCGACCGGGACACCGTCCCATGCAGCGGCCTCGACATCGTGCTGTGCGAAGTGTGCAACACTCCCTCACTTGTAGTTTGTGCCGCGCCCGGCGTCCTGTTACCTCACGCGATCAGAAGACGACGCGGAGCACGCTCATAGATCACCTGTCGGTCATCTCGCTCAAACGCCACGACGGCTCTGCCCTCGCAGCACGACCTGCGAACGTTCACCATCATTGTGTCTGAACGCCGAGCCGGTTCCGACGGGCTGGCGCCCGTTAACTTTCTCACACGCCACGCAGCAGGCTGCAGGCCCTGCCAGACGGCGCCTCGACTGCCCAGGCGTTCGCCAGAGCCGTCACGGACGCGATACATGGCCTTGGGAAAGCTGACACCAAGCTGTACCAGCGCCGTGTTTGCGTTAAACACATGCCCGGAATCTCACGGGATTTCTGTAACACGATCCGCGTTCACCAGTCGGGGTGGACCACCGGCGGAGGCGCCTTTCCCAAGGATTCGGCGTTTTCCCAAGGTGCGCATGCGCCGACAGAAGTATGGCAGATGCCAGGTTGGTTCCCCAGAGCATCGCTCCGTGCTCGTGACAGACCCGCGCAGGCCCGTGATGGCGGAACCCCCTATGGACCCATCTTCGGGCAAGCCCTGGGCGAAACCGCGCCCGTAATCTGGATGGTTCTCGCTGAGAAATGAGCTTTGGGCGTGGCCGGAAGGAAGGCTGGTGGCTCAGAGATCGAGATCCAACTCGCGCAATATTTCCTCGGGCGCCGGCATGTTTTCCCGTTCGGACTGGGGAGCGGAATCCTGCGGGTCGCCGTCCCGCTCCATCTCCGGATCCGTCCAACCCTCGCGCCCGTCGGTTCGGTCGCTCTCCCGGTCGACTTCGGGTGCGCGTTCCACACCGTCGTTCGGGCTTTCAGCCTCCCCGACTTCCAGGTCGAAAGCCACCTGACCCTCCTTTCCGACATCCAGTTCGGCCTCCTGAGCCACCGCATCGAGCGCCGCGACCCGCTCCCCGGTGACCCGTTGCAACTGATCGGCGAGCCGTTCGGGATCATCCGTGACGAGGTCGGCCGCGTCCCGCGCCCGGCTTATGGCAACGTAGAAGGACTTCTGGTTGACCAGCTCGCGGTTCCCGGCGGGCATTGCCGCAATGATTTGGTCCACCGTCCGGCCCTGAAAGGAGTGGATCGTGGCAGCCCAGGCATGGTCGATGTGACCCAGTTGAGCATCCTTGCCGCCGAGTTTGGCGGGCGTGCCGTCCTCCAGACGGAAGCGGACGCCGTCCTTGTCCAAGGATTCCACCTCGGCAACCTGTCCGTTGGTGAGATCGGAGGACGGATCGTTGCGCGTGAACCGGATACGGTCGCCGCTCCGAAGCTCCATGGTCTCGCTTCGGAACACCTCGACCCCGCCCTTGGCCGCTGCGATCCGGACAGGATTCCACTCGACCAGGTTGCCGCGATCGTCGCGGAGATGCACCCGGGAGCCCCCGGCATCGACCCGCGCGACTTGGCGTGCATCGTTCTTCTCGACGCCGAGGGTCTTGTAGCAGCGGTTGAAAATTACCGTGTCCCCGATTTCGTAGTTGCCTGATCGGGTCATCTCGGCGCGGGTGAGACCGCGCGAAACGAGCTTCCGAACCTCGTGCGCCGAGCCGTGGACCGCGCCTTCGGCGAGAAGTCTTTCCCGTATCGTCTCGTTGATCGCGTCACGTAGCGCCCTCGTCGGCGCGATCACCCCCGCGGTCTTGCGCTTCTCCGGTGACAATGCGAGCCAGCGCTCGGCCGCATCCCGGCCGAGATGCTCCGGTTCCACCCGCGTTATCCTGTCTCCAAGCTTTTCGAAGGCGATCCTCACTTCCCCTGCCAGGCTCGCCCGCACCGCTTCCTTGAGATCGACGTCGCGCTGGCGCACGATCTCATCCACCGCGGCCGTGGCCATCCCCGCGGCCTTCAACTGCGCGAAGGGCTTCCCAGCCTCCACCCCGTCGAGCTGCTTCTCGTCCCCGACCAGCACCACGCGCGGCAACCGGAGCGCTGTTGCGATGCGGAGCAGGCCCCTCATCTGCTCGCTGGACGCCAGAGAGGACTCGTCCACCACTAGCACCGTCCTGGCTTGAGCCGCGCGAAGCTCCCGGAGACTCCGGGGAGTTGCCCGGCCCTCCACGATTCCCGCATGACGGGTCAGGTAGCGTTGCAGGGTCTCGCTCCGTATTCCCGATTCCCGGCCCAAGGTTCGCGCCGCCGAGGCGGACGGCGCAAGCCCCTTCACCCGGTAGCCGGCGCTCTCCGCAAGGGACCGGAACCGGTCGAGCATCGTCGTCTTCCCGGTCCCCGCGTAGCCCTGCACTCCCACCACCCGGTCCGTTGAGGAGAGAAGGAGCTTCACGGCCTCCTTCTGACCTTCGTTGAGCCGGCCACGGTGGAGCTTGGCGGTCGCCACCCAGCCGCGCATCAGCCGCTCGCCCGCGTCCTTGCCCTCCCGCATCCGCTCGACCGTCTCCCATTCCCGCGCCACCGCCGCCTCCGTGGCCCAGTGCCTGCCGTGCTCCGGCCCGATGGCTCCGTGAAGCTTCCCGTCCCGCTCCAGCGCCTCGATGGCCCATTCCGCTTCCTGCACCGTGGCCGAGCCCGGCTCCTGCGAGAGCGTTGCAGCCAGAAGATCCGCGTGCGAGAACACCGCCTGGCGCTCCGACAGGTGCTCCACCGCCCAGTCCACCGCGCCGGTCACGAAGTACTCCTCGCCGGAAAGCAGAGCCTCCCGGCCTGCTGGCGCCCAGGTCGAGGTCTCGGGTTCTCGCTCCGCGGCCCGGTCCATGATCGGTTCGGGCGAGAACCCGAGCGATTGCGCCTGGAGATCCCAGACCTGGCGCAACTCTCCTTTGTCCACGTCGCGCTTGGCCGCCCGTGTCATGAGAGCCGCACGGTCCGCCAGGCGCTTGTCGTCGGAAGGGTCGTCGAAGCCCCGTTCCTTCATCGCCGCCTCGATCTCCGCGCGGCGGGTGGAAAAGGCCTCGATCACCTCGCGCGGAATCCCTGAGATCTCGAAGCGCCCGTCCGGGTGGGTGCGCTCCAGCTCGTAGCCAAGACGTCCGAGTCCCTCGGCCAGCTCCGCCCGGTAGATCGCGCTGATCGCCTTCTGCTGACGGTAGAGCCCGTCGTTCACCATGGTGCGCCAGCGGCTGTCCGCGCCCTGTACCATGTTGGCGATGACGCAGTGAGTATGGAGTTGGGGATCCAGGTTCCTGGAAGTGTCGTGCCAGAAAGTGGCGGCCACCGTCTTCTGGCCGCCGGCGTGGACCATCGCTCCGGTAGTCCCGTCCTGCATCCGGGTGAGCACGGCGTTCTTCTCGACCCAGCCCAGCGTCGTCCGCACCGCCCGGTCGTGCGCTTCCACGATGCGCTCGTCGCCGCCGATCATCGCCACCAGCGACACCGACTTGGGAGCCGACATGGTTACGTCCCGGCCGGGGCGGTGCTCGATCTCTCCCTCCTTGCCGCGCCTGCCCAAGTGCGGGCCGTCGGGAACCCTTCCTTCGAGTATCGCCTGGAACGTGTCGGGATCGACCGGGCCGGCGAGCCCCAGCGCCTCCGCCCCCTTGCCCGCCCAGGCGCTCGCCTCGAGGTGCGCCGGATCGTCCTTCGCGTAGTACCCGTCGCGTTGGTAGTAGCTCACCCCCTGGGACGGCGAGGCCACCACGCCGATGGAAGCTACCATACGTTGCGCCCTCCAAAGGGTGCGCGCTTGCGGTGTTCGTGTCGGTCCATGATGCTCACATAGAGGCTTTCTGGGACGAGAACAAGACGCGAATCCACGGTTTCACAGCCCTGTCGCCTCATGGCGGCAATTGTCGGTTGACTGAAGCAGTGGCCCACGTTGGAGGCACCTCGGAGGTCTCGATTTTCCTTGTCCCGCGCCGGTGGGGTTGCTATGGTTCCGGCATCACTGCGGCCATTGCCTTCGACGCTTCGTCGAGCGCCTGACCGAGAGCGGCCTCACCGAGCAGCAGGCCGAAACCCTCGCTGAAGAGCATCTCGCTCTCCTTAAAGCCAACCCTCTTTCCCAGTCATGACGGGATGATCCCATGGCACTGAGTGAACGTGTGCTGGCGGTAATCGCCAAGGTGACACCCGAGGAACTGGCGGAGACGCGCCGTTGGTGCGAGCTCGGGGATCGTGTGCACCTGCTCAGCGATTTGACGGAGGGCCGCGTGAGCCGGACACCCCTGAAACGGAAGCGAACGGATTACATGCGCGAGTACGCGAGGCGGCGGTGCCGGGAGGACCCTGGGTTTCGGCGCAAACGGCTTGCGAGACAGGCGGAGTGGAGGAAGAAGAACCCGGAGAAGATCCGGGAGTACAATCGGGGATACCATGAGCGGCGCTATCAGCAGGATCCGGAGTTTCGTGAGCGGCGGCTGAACTACCTGCGCGAATACCGCCGGGCGCAAAAGGGAGCCGCGAAGTTGAAGGAGGAAAGGGCGAGCCCTGAGATCCCCTGAGACGGCGACGGAACTGACCTCTGCAAGAGAGCAATTCCGTAAAGAAGCCGTTCTTGCCGTACCACTGCGATGCGCTGGGTACCGGCTTAGGGTCTTCACCCTTGTACCGAGCAACCGTCCTTTCCCAAGAGCCAATGGCTATGAGGTGCTCGGACTGCGCTTCCCGTCGCGGTCACACAAGGCAGGCTCGGTCAATGGAGACACCGGCACAATGTTGGTCTTGATGTCAACGCGGGTGCCGGGATGGCTGGCGAGCACGAGCAGTCGGGATAGTGGATCTCTTACATCGCTCTTTCCCGAATGCGGCACTGCTGTCAACTCCATACCCGCGCGCCAGTTGGGTCGCCCTTCTTCAATGTGTGTTCCCGCCAACTGAAAAGGTGAGCCATGAGACGTTGGAGAGTGCTCAGATGCACATACTCGTTGGGATCCGTAATCCCCTGAGCGCGAGCCAGTTCATTATGGCAGATGGCATCCAGGACCCGGAGTATCGGCGGTTCGGTCGACTCCAAGTCTAGTCGCATGGCCTTAGCTCTGCTGAAGGTTTCCTCAGAGTCGTCCCGGGACAGCTCTTGCTCCAGCCTCGTGAAGTCCTTGACGAACTGGGCATGGACCCCGGCCCTCAGACCTGGCACAAAAATCAGCTTGAGGCTGGACACAACTGCCACCAAGAAGCCGATCCACGTGTAAGGCGCAATACCGGCCATTGCACTGGACCCTAGCAGGATCAGGAAGAAGGAAGACAACCGGTCCACGAACTCGAAGTAGGCGCGTCGCCTCAAGTGATATCGGACGGATCGGCGAATTCCGAACATCAATTCATCGCGGGCTCTGTCCATTCCCCACCTACTCATCCTTCGGCGGTGGATTGTCCGGGGCTGGCGGCTGCGGGTTGATAGGCGGTTGGACGGTGTCTGTTACCGAAACCGGTGCCCTGTCCTTTCTTACGAACTCTGACCTTGGCGTTGGCTTGGGGGCCGGGCGGTCCTTCGGATCATCGTTTTGCAATACCTTGCCCTCCGGCTTCTGGGAGGTCCATCCCGACCTCCCAGACTCGCCCTAACACGTCACTGAAAACACGTCAAACGAAAGGAGGCTCAAGTTGCCGGGCTTTTCAGGGATCGTATCCCAACAAGAGGCCAATCGCAAAGTCGAGCATCTCGGGATCATTGTTCAGGAAGTCGGCAGGGAATCTGCCTGCGACCGTGCAATTGTCTTCGAGGACGACGGGGCACCGGCGATTACCGCGACGCCTGATCGGCGGAAGTGACCGCGTTCACGGAGACGCGAGTGGTCGAGTCCAGACATAGATGGCGCTTCTCATTGATGGACTTGCGCGCGATCTTCGGGTATAGGAATGAGACGGCTGGAGCAGCAGACATGGTGACAGCGAGTGTAAACAAGCCCCGCCCGCTCTTCCCATGAAACGTATCCTCTGATTCTTACACCATCTGCAAATCGACATGGCGCGCACCAGCGAAGTTGCGTTGAACGGACACTTGGCCGAGGTCTTGCGGGGCAAGCATCCGCTCTGGAAGAACCATCTCGGTGTAGAGCAGACCGGCGTCTTTCCTGATCATCCACGACTGCGGCCGGATATTCTCGTTCAGCCACCGAATGCGCAACCCGTGGTCGTAGAGACCGAGTATGCGCCAGCCGTCACCGTGGAAGAGGACGCGAGGACCAGGCTCGGCCTGATCCCCCGGAACTCCGCCGATCCCATCGAGCAAGCCATCGCCGTACGCATTCCAGAAACCCTGCGCCGCAATCAGGCCGGCCTAGCCGGGCGGATTGCGGCCGCCGATTTCGACTACTGCGTCTTGTCCGGTGCTCCAACCTCGCCGACGCGTTGGCCAGCGACGGGTTGGCTGACCGGAGGTATCGACGACATCGTCCGGTGTATCGAGCACGCTATGGTGTCGCAACGTTTGGTTGACGAGAGCATGCTGGTTCTTGAACGTGGCGTCCGCATTGCGACCCAAGCCATCGAGGATGCCGTCGAGAGTGGCTTCACCGATGTCGAGAATAGCATGGGAGAGGTGCTCAATCAGCGTAGCGGAGAACAGACCAACCGTATGGCGATGACCATTATCGCCAATGCGCTGACATTCCATTCAACGATCGCTGGCACCCACGACATCCCCTCAGTTGCGCGACTTCGCGCTGACGCGCTTGGCTCTCTTCAGATTCCAATTTTGGACACATGGCGAAGGATACTGGAGGAGGTCAACTATTGGCCGATTTTCAAGGTGGCGTCCGACCTTCTCGTCCCTGTACGAGCGCCGACGGCCAATAGGATTCTGGACGCACTGGTTGCCGTGGCTGATCGGCTCGCCGACCTCGGTGTGACCACACGGCACGACCTGGCCGGGCGGATGTTCCAGAACCTGATCGTTGACCGGAAGTTCCTTGCCACGTTTTACACCTTGCCGACAAGTGCGACCCTCTTGGCGGAAATATCCGTAGGCCGACTAGATACTGATTGGAGCCGCCTCGACACGTATCCGGAACTCACTATCGCCGACCTTTCATGTGGTACAGGCACGCTGCTGTCTGCCGCATACCATGCGGTTCTCTCCAGATACCGCCACGCCGGCGGCGACGATGGCCAAGTTCATCGACGAATGATCGAGCACTCCGTAGTGGCGGCAGACATCATGCCTGCGGCGGCGCATCTATGCGCTTCGCAGCTATCCAGCGTCCATCCAACGGTGGCCTTTGATAATACCCGCGTGTACACCATGCCCTATGGGATCAGCACCGACGAAGAGAGCCACGGTGGGACTGCCATCGGATCTCTCGACCTAATCGCTGCTGATCAGACACTGGCTCTGTTCGCAACGGGGCAACGACAAGTCCATGGCGCTCAGGGCGAGATCGAGATACGGGATATCAGGCTCCCTCACGAGTCGGTCGATCTCGTGATCATGAACCCTCCCTTCACACGGCCGACCAACCATGAGGTGACGGATGTTCCAATACCGTCCTTTGCCGGGTTTCGCACAACGAACGACGAACAACGCGCCATGTCCAATCGATTGGCGCGAATCCGTCACGCGCTGAAAAAGCCCGCCGGTCACGGAAATGCCGGTCTGGCTTCCAACTTTATCGACTTGGCTCACGCCAAAGTAAAGCCAGGTGGTGCCGTCGCCCTTGTGTTACCCATCGCTGTGGTTCAGGGCGCTTCGTGGCAACCGGCCAGGGACTTGCTTGCCGAGCAATACTCGAATGTTGCCGTGATTACCGTCGCATCCGCAGGCAATACAGACCGAGCCTTCTCGGCTGACACCGGTATGGCGGAGGCACTCATAGTGGCGACGAAAGGGCGACAAAACGGCGTTCCCGGTACCGAGGCGACGTTCGTGAATCTCCATCGGCGTCCGCCGAGCCTGCTGGAGGC
The DNA here is from genome assembly GCA_028818775.1 of Deltaproteobacteria bacterium. Taxonomy (NCBI): domain Bacteria; kingdom Pseudomonadati; phylum Myxococcota; class Myxococcia; species Deltaproteobacteria bacterium. The sequence continues at coordinate 15,824 of JAPPNE010000071.1, forward strand.
CGCTGAAGTGGCCAAGTTGGTCGGTCGGTTGCCAGCGAGATCGCTGTCTGGACAGATCCGAGCAGGGAATCAGGAGCTGGGGAGCTACATACGTGCCCCGTTGAACGAAGGTGGATGCGCGGCACTGCGTGAATCCGTGCTCGCCGAAGTGATGATCGGGTTGCGTCGAGGGGAATTGAGATTGCCCC
>JAPPNE010000072.1 GCA_028818775.1 Deltaproteobacteria bacterium
CATCGTCCACCTTCTTCTGGAAGATGCCGTACATGGCCGCGGCGGCGCCGGAGCACGTCGGGCCGATGCCCACCAGCGCCTCGGTCTGCGATTCCACCTTGCGCACGACGGAGATCGCCTGGTCCGCGTTGCACGCGGAGTCGTAGTAGGTGAACTCCATCTTCGCCATGGTGCCGTCGCCCAGCTTGACGCCGCCGGCGTCGTTGATGCTCTTGACGGCGGCCTTGAGCACGGCTTCGGAGTTGACGCCGAACGAGCGCAACGGACCGGACTTCGCGCCCCAGCCCGCGATCTTGACGGTTCGATCGGCCGCGGCCGCCGGTTGCCCCAGCGCAAGGATCGAGGCAGCTGCGGCCAGAGCGGTTAGAGCGGTTACAATGGTCGCGAGTTTGGATTTGGACATCTTGACACCTCCCGTTAAATTCGGACGAACCCTTGAGCGACTCGGACTCGAAATTATACGGTCGTGGATGCTCTTCCGTTGAATTTGACGATCAATCTAATGTAACAAACTAGGGTAGCGGTCTTTATTTGTCAAACAAATTTACATTGGCAACGGAAGGGAGATGGGCGTTGGTCAAGGCGAAAGTGATCTACAAACCATTGATGACGGGCGGCCTCGCGAAGCAGATTGCCGAGCGCATCAGGGAATCCATCACCGATGGGAGACTCAAGGCCGACGACCGGCTTCCCACCGAAGAAGAGCTCGCTCGCCAGTTCCAGGTATCGCGGCCTACCATACGCGAGGCATTGAAACGGTTGGCTGCGCAGAGCTTGATCCGATCGCGGCGCGGCGCGACCGGCGGGTCTTTCATCAACCGGCCGAGCCGTGAGGAGGTCAGCTCCAACCTGACCACCGCCACCGCGCTCCTGGTGAGCCTGGGTGAATTCAAGATCCCGGAGATCCTGGAAGCGCGCCAGGAGTTGGAGTTGTTGTGCGTCCGCCAGGCGGTGTCCCGATGCGGACAGGCGGAACTCGACACCATGGCCCGCGAGGTCGACTACCAGCAGCGGGAGTCGATCTCGGACGAGGACTTCTGCGCCTCGGACGTGCGCTTTCATCGAGCGCTCGCCGACGCCACCCACAACTCCGTGTTGAAGTTCGTCATGTTCACCGTGATCGAGGCGTTGCAGCCGATCGAGAACATGGTGGTCTATCGGGTGCGCGAGCGTAAGGTAATCGCCCGGCAGCACGAGGAAATTCTGGCCGCCTTGCGGGTCAAGGACGAAGCGGCGGCGGCGGAAACGGTCCGGGAGCAAACCGCATACCTCAGAGAACGTTTCGACGCCGCACAGGCAATGAGAAAATCCCACTCGAAGTTCAGGCCGGCCGAGCCGGCCTGACCCCACCCGTCATTCTTGGCGTTTGGCATATTTGCCACGGAGGTGAACCATGCGGAGAAGAACGAGTTTGCGCAAGTCTTTTGCATTGGCCGGAGCGAGCATGGCGGCGATGCTTCTGTGCCTGTTGATCGGCACCACCGCCGGCGCCCAGAAGCTGCCCAGCAAGATCACGTGGATCGTGCCCTTCGGACTGGGGGGCGGCACCGGGACCTCGGCGCTGTTGCTGGCGCCGAAGCTGCAGGCGAAGCTCGCGGGCAACGGCGTCAAGGAAGTCAAGGTGGTGAGCCTGCCGGGAGCCGGCGGCACCGTGGGGACGAAGAGGCTCTACGGCTCACCGGCGGACGGGAGCGTCATCGGCAGCATGCTGCCGGCGGGCGGACTGGCGCAGTCCGCGACACGGGACGTGGGCTTCGACCTCGCCAAGTTCACCTACCTGGCCAAGATCACCACCGCTCCCCGTTTCCTGTTCGTGAAAGGGGACTCCCCCATCAAGTCGCTCGACGACCTCATCGCGGAAGGAAAGAAGCGGGCGCTGAAGGTCGCCTCCGCGGGTGCGGCGTCGGCCGGGTCGTTCGTGCTGGCCAACCTCATCGACAAGACCGGCATGCAGGTGAAGGAGGTCACCGGGTACAAGAGCGGCCGTTCACTGGTGGTGGCGGTGGCGCGCGGCGACGTCGACACGACCATCAAGACCACCGGCGGCGTCATCACCTTCATCAAGTCCGGCGAGGTCCGGGGCCTGGTGCAGCTCTCCTCGGAGAAGGACAAGGATCCGTTCTTCCCGGACATACCGTCCGCCGAGGCCCTGGGACGCAAGGACCTCATGGCCGGCGGCATCCTGTACATCATCGTGGCGGCGCCGCCCAAGGTGCCGCAGGCCGTGGCGGACGTGCTGAGGAACGCCGTGCACCAGGTCATCATGGAGTCCAAGGCGGAGCTCGAGAGCAAGGCCCAGGTCATCCACTCTCCCGCCACCGGGAAAGAGACGGCCATGCTCGTGAACAACCTGATCAAGGACTATGCGAACCTGATCGCCCTCTACAAGGCGCAGCAGAAGAAGTAGGCTCGAAACAGGCTTGAAGCCTCCTACCGCACCGTCCGGCCCGGATGATCGGCGGATTGTCCTGTCCGCGCATCCGGGCCGGCCCTGGTGGCCCGGCCGCCAGGTTGGCGCACCACGCCAAGCCGCGCGTTCCATGGGCGTCGCGGCCAACACGCTGAAAGAGATGCTCCGTGATTGAGGCCATCGGCGAAGCGCTGCTCAACGTTTTCGGGTTTCCCAACGTCCTGGTGGTGCTTCTCGGCGTCACGGTGAGCATGCTCTTCGGCGCCCTGCCCGGCCTGGGCGGCATCGTCATCCTGACGCTGTCGCTGCCCATCATCATGGCGATGGAGACGAAACTGGCCATGATGGTCTTCGCCGCTTCCATCGGCGGGATCACCTTCGGCGGCTCCATCTCCGCCATCCTGCTCAACGTCCCCGGCACCGTCGCCAACATCGCGACGGTTTTCGACGGGCATCCGCTGGCCCGGCAGGGCCGCGCCGGCTACGCCCTCGCCATCTCCGCGACGGCGTCCGCCCTCGGGTCGGTGTTCGGCTACGTGATCTTCCTGCTGCTGCTGCCGGTGGTGCGCTCGGTGGTGTTCTCCTTCGGCCCGCCGGAGTTCTTCCTCATGGCGCTGCTGGGCATCAGCCTGATCGCGTCGCTGACCCAGAGCGAGCCGGTCAAGGGGCTCATCTCCGCGGGTCTGGGATTCCTGGTGGCCTTCATCGGGTACTCTCCGATTACCGGGGACGTGAGGTACGCCTTCGACCTGGACTATCTCTGGGACGGGGTCCACACGGGGGTTATCGCCATCGGCATCTTCGCCGTTTCCGAGATGTTCTTCCTGGCGGTGAAGGGCGAAGAGTTGGTCCAGGACACCGGGGTGGTGCGGCCCACGGTCAGGGACGTGCTGGACGGCGTCCGGTTCGTGCTCGCCAACTTCTTTCTGCTGGTCCGGAGCGCGGTGATCGGCTGCGTGGTGGGCATCATCCCGGGCGTCGGCGCCAATGTCGCGGCCTTTCTGGCCTATGCTCAGGCGCAGGCCACCTCCCGGAACCGCGCCAACTTCGGCCGCGGCGCACCGGAGGGCGTGCTCGCGCCGGAGGCTTCCAACGACGCCAAGGACGGCGGCGCGCTGCTGCCCACGGTGGCCTTCGGGATTCCCGGGAGCGCGCCCCACGCCATCCTGCTGGTGGGACTGCTGCTGCTCGGCCTGAACCCCGGCAAGGAGCTGCTGACCACGCACCAAGCTACGGTCTTCACCCTGGTGCTGGCGCTGATCGCCGCCAACGTGTGGACCTCCATCCTGGGGCTCCTCTTCGCCAACCAGCTCGTCAAGATCACGCGCATCCGGGTCACGCTCATCATCCCCATCGTCCTGGTGATCAGCTTCGTCGGCGCCTTCGTGCTGCGCAACAATCTCCTGGACGCGTTCGCCGTGCTCGTGTTCGGCTTCGTCGGCTACGGCATGAAGAAGTACAACTACTCCTTCATCACCTTCATCCTCGCCTACGTGCTCGGGGAGATCGCCGAAGTCTCGCTGTTCCAGACGCTGCTCATCTCGGACACGGGCTTCCTGATCTTCGTCACCCGTCCGATCTCGCTGGTGCTGACCCTGCTCATCCTGGCGGCCCTGGGCCTGCCGCTGCTCGGACCGCTCAAACGGGCGTGGCAAGCGCGGCAAGGCGCGGACGCGCCGTAGCGTCCGGCCGGTCGAGAACACCTGGACTCATGCTCTACTACGCCGACCTGCACGTCCACTCCCGCTTCTCCCGCGCCACCAGCCGCAACTGCGACCTCAAGCACCTGGCCATCTGGGCGCGCAAGAAGGGCATCGGCGTCGTCGGCACCGGCGACTTCACCCATCCGGCGTGGCGCGCCGAGCTGAAGGAGCAGCTCGTGCCGGCGGAGCCCGGCCTCTTCCGGCTGCGTCCCGACCTCGAGAAGGCCGTGGAAGCGGAGCTTCCGCCGGCCTGTGCCGGCAGCCTCAACCCGGTGCGCTTCATGCTGTCGGTGGAGATCTCCACCATCTACAAGAAGGGAGACAAGACCCGGAAGATCCACCACCTGGTCTACGCCCCGGACTTCGACGCCGTGGACCGGCTGGTGGCCGCCCTCACCCGCATCGGCAACCTCCACTCGGACGGCCGCCCGATCCTGGGGCTGGACTCGCGCCACCTGCTGGAGATGACCCTGGAGTCCGGGCCCGGCTCCTACCTCGTGCCCGCCCACGTGTGGACGCCGTGGTTCGCCGCGCTGGGTTCCAAGTCCGGCTTCGACGCCGTCGACGACTGCTACGGGGACCTGGCGCCGCACATCTTCGCGGTGGAGACGGGGCTGTCGTCGGACCCGCCCATGAACTGGCGGGTATCCTCCCTGGACCGCTTCCGGCTGGTGTCCAATTCCGACGCCCACTCCCCGGAGAAACTCGGGCGCGAGGTGTGCGTGTTCGACACGGAGATGGACTACTTCTCCCTGCGCCGGGCGCTGGAGACCGGCGAGGGATACGGCGGCACCCTGGAGTTCTTCCCGGAGGAGGGCAAGTACCACCTGGACGGACACAGGAACTGTAACGTCCGGCTGGAGCCGGACGAGACCCGCCGGCACCAGGGCCGCTGCCCGTCGTGCGGAAAGCCCCTGACCGTGGGGGTCATGCACCGGGTCGAGGACCTGGCCGACCGGGCTCCCGGCGCACAACCCCCCGACACCGCCGGGGACACTCAAGGGCTGATCCCGCTCCCGGAAATCCTCGGCGAGATCAACCGGGTCGGCCCCAAGAGCAAGCGCGTGGCCATGGACTACGAGGGCCTGCTGGCGCGGCTGGGACCGGAGCTTCAACTGCTGAACAGCGTGCCGCTGGAAGACATCAACCCGGTAGCGCCGGCGCTGGTGGCCGAGGCCGTGGCACGCCTGCGCCGCCGGGAGGTGATCTGCGAAGCCGGATATGACGGCGTTTACGGGACCATCCGCCTGTTCCGGGACGGCGAGCTGGCGCGGCGCAGCCGCGGAGCGGCGCTCTTCGAAGCGGAGGACATGAGCGCCGGAGTGGTCCGCGAGCCGGCGCCGCCGGCCGTGCCAGGCCCGGCGGGAGACCGGGAACGACACCCTGCCGACGCTGGACACGCGCCCTGCACGGCGAACCCGCCGTGGGACGACGTCTCGTCGGGGCAACTTGCGCTCCCGGTGAACTTCTCCCCCGGGAGCCGGGACCTCCTGGCCGGGCTGGACGCCGAGCAGCGCCGGGCCGCCGAGATCATCGACGGGCCCCTGCTCATCGTCGCCGGCCCGGGATCGGGAAAGACCCGCACGCTGACCCATCGGCTCGCCCACCTGATCGAGAGCCGTAAGGCCGCTCCGGGCGGCTGTCTGGCCGTGACGTTCACGCGCCGGGCCGCTGATGAGATGCGCAACAGGCTGCGGGCGCTCCTGCCGGACACCTGGGCCGACATCCCGCTCCACACCTTTCACTCCCTCGGCCTCGCCCTGCTCCGCGAGCACTGGAACGCCGCCGGGCTGCAACGCGGTTTCCGGGTGGCGCCGGAAGGCGAGCGCCTTCGGTTGATGCAGGAGGCACTGGCAATCTCCGAGCGCCAGGCCCGCGCCCACCTGTCGGCCATCTCCCACGCCAAGCGGACCGGCGCTTTCGCGGCCGGCGACAAGCTCGCGAAGGCTTGGGACGCCTACCGGCAGGCCCTGGAAACACGCAACTGGTGCGACTTCGACGACCTCGTCATCCGCGCCGCCGACGCCCTGGGAAACGATGCCGAAGCCCGCGCACGAGTCCGGCAGCAGTATCCCTGGGTGTGCATCGACGAGTACCAGGACGTGGACGAGCAGCAGGTACGCCTCATCGGGCAACTGGTGCCGCCCGACGGCAACATCTGCGCCATCGGCGACCCCGATCAGGCCATCTACGGCTTCCGTGGGGCGGATGTCCGCTTCTTCAACCGGTTTTCCGAGGATTTCCCTGGCGCCCGGGTGGTGCGCCTCGACCGCAACTACCGCTCCGACCGCAACATCGTGACGCTGTCGTCCCAAGTGATGGGCTCCGCTTCCTCGGCCGGGCCGTCCATCCCCGTGCTCGACGACGCACCCAACCTCGTCACCCTGCATGAGGCCCCGAGCGAGAAGGCAGAGGCGGAGTTCGTCGTCCAGTCGCTGGAAGAGATCCTGGGCGGACACAGCTTCTTCTCCCTCGACAGCGGCCGCTCGACCGAGTCCCAGGGGCACGATTTTTCGTTCTCGGACTTCGCCGTGCTCTACCGCACCGAGGCCCAGGCCGAGGCGCTGGCCGAAGCCCTCGCACGCTCCGGCATGCCCTTCCAGCAACGCTCCCACAACCCGCTGTCGGACCATCCCGGCGTCGCCGCCCTGGTGGAAGCCCTGGAGAACACCCCCGCCCCCGGCGCGAGAAGCGTGCGGGAGCGACTCGAGCGCGCCCGCGGCCCCGCCCAATCACCGGCCCCCGACACGCTGGAGGCCGTGGAACTGCTGCGCCCCCTGGCCGACGCCTGCGGCGGAGACCTGGACCGGTTCCTTTCCGAGCTGGCCCTCGGCACCCAGGTCGACACCTGGGACCCCCGCGCCGACCGCGTATCGCTGCTCACCCTCCACGCCGCCAAGGGCCTGGAGTTCCCCGTGGTCTTCATCGTCGGCTGCGAGCACGGCCTGCTCCCCCTGACTTGGGGCAAGCCCGAGCCCGAAGACCCCGCCGAGGAGCGCCGCCTGTTCTACGTCGGCGTTACCCGCGCCCAGACCCGGCTCTACCTGTGCCGTGCCCGCAAGCGGCGCTGGCGCGGCAAGGTCCGCGAGATGTCCCCCTCACCCTACTTGGCGGACATCGAGGAGAGGCTCCTGGAAAAAAAGCGCTCCCGGCCTTCCATTGCCCGTGCGCGGAAGCAGGACGATCAGTTGGAGTTGTTCTCGTAGGATCGTGTGGCCCGCACCCGCTCGGTTTGGCGAAACCCGATCCGTGATGCCTCGCCCGCTATGCGTGGTTCCCAGGTTCGACTCGGTATATTGAACGGGAGAACTGCTTGACTCTGCTGGCAGTTCAGCAACAATTAAGGGAAACTCTGATCAATTGTGAGAGCGCCCTTCGGAAATTGTTCAGAGCTTCCCAAGCCTATGGTCTCGGCGCATTCCACAAGGAGCGGGGATGCGGCCAAAGTAAAGTGGAAGGAGACTCCATGTACAACATTCTGAGACTGGCCCTGGTCGGTTTGTTGGCCGTATCCCTTTCCGGTTGTTTGAGCGGAGCCGGCGAGAAGGAAAGCGCGGGCACGCTGCTGGGCGCGGTGGCCGGCGGCATCGCCGGAGCGCAGATGGGCAAAGGACGGGGGAAGCTGGTCACGACCGGAATAGGCACGCTCCTCGGCGCGGCCATCGGCAACGAGATCGGCAAGTCGCTCGACCGCGCGGACCGGCTCGCCATGGAGCGGGCGACCCAAAGTTCACTGGAGACGGCGCCCGTCGGACAAACCACCGCGTGGAAGAACCCCGATTCCGGCAACCAAGGCACCATCACACCGCGCAAGACCTTCCAGCGCAACGACGGCACCTACTGCCGCGAGTTCACCCAGACCATCACCATCGGCGGCCGTACCGAAGAAGCCTACGGCACCGCCTGCCGCCAGCCCGACGGCACCTGGAAGCTGACTTCGGCGTAGAGCGCCGCGCCTACAGGCGGCGTCAAGACCCCTTCCCCGCTTGTAGGGGCGACCGGTCGGTCGCCCCTACAGGCAACGATCTCGTGCCTTCGACCGGGCGTGCTTCACCGTGCTCCTTGGGCCGCGGCTCGACGATTTCCGCATCCCACCAAAACGTCTCCTCCAGTTCCGGAACATCGCTGAAGTCCATGTCCTCGTCCTTCGCAGCCGCGATTTGTGTCGGCGTGAGAGGTTTGCGATATCTTTTCATGATAAACCCGCCTTAGGGGACGCCGGACGGGCCGACAAACGCGGTCTGCGTAGACTATCACGACCCAGCGCCGCGTTTTTCAACTCCCCGACGCCGACATAGCGAACCGCGCCGTAATTGTTGTGGGGGTCACGCGATGCCAGGACCAGTCAGCCTACAAGGCGCCTGTGTTCGCTGGGAACGTTATGCTCACACTCATTGGAGTATGATCATAACGTGATGGGTATTTCGACAACCGGCCGCAACGGTTCGATCAACGTCGCGTATTTGCGAACTATTGTATCGTAAAGGTCTGAAACCATCTTCGCCTGCACGCTGATCACAAGCGCGTAGGCGAGTTCCTTGTCCGGCGCGAAGTTCCGACCTTCGAGGCGCGCATTGTAGTGGATGTCAAATACCGGATTACGCAAACTGCGGCCCTGGAACGCTACCGCGCCATGGAGGCAATTTTCCCATTTCCAAGCGTCGTGGCGCAATGCGGCTCCCAGCAGGCCACCTTGCGTTTTTCCGAAGAAGCTTCTGGTGTTGGCATGGGTCTGCTTCCGGTCCTTGCGCTTCTGATCATGGGGCCGAAACGTTGCTTCGAGCCCGGCCCGCGTATAGTTGCCAGGATGATGCGGGTCTACGTCTGTAGCATAACACAATGTGGCCGTTATTAAGACCCTGCCAGGCATCGTGCCGGAAGGCACGGGGATTCGAGCTCTAATGTACTGCGCCGGGGCGATCCCTCCCTGATAAACGACTCGAATTGTGTCCTCATCACACAGCACTATGTCCTGAACTGATCGTGCGACGCGGCCGCGCCCGACATCTTCACACGGATAGTTGGAGGGCTCTGTCGTATGGATGAGCAATGCGCGGATCGCGAGGGTGCTCAGGCTTGCTCCAAAATGGGCCCTCACGCCGGTCGCAAGGCGCAAGACCGAAGGTGCAGAGAACGAAGTACCTTCAGTCGCCTCCAGTCTGGGCTTGGCTTCTTCGCTCACCACAATGAACGGCCGCTGCAGGCATCCACCGAATTCGACTAAGTCCGGTTTGACCAACCCGGGGCTTCGGCCTGGACCTACCGAACTATAGGTGCAACGTTGCCAGGGCGTTTCCGGACTGTCGCAGGCTCCCACGGAGAGTCCGTTCACGCAATCAGCAGGCACCTGAATGCGATTAAGGCCCGTGGCGGCATCCCCCTCGCCGTCGTTGCCGACGGCAATGGTGGCGAGCGTCGTGCCGCGTGAAAGGCGATCATCAAGGACAGCGGTCCACGCATGCACGTCGTCGTCTTCGATCGGAAGTCGCGGGCCGATGCTGAGATTGATGAAGTCGTACTCCTTCTCGACCAGAACTTTATCGATGCGATGTAGCACTTCAAACAGTTCATGTGGGTTTTGACCCGGAGCGATGTCGAGGACGCGGTAGTGATCAACCGGTGCATATGGCCTGTTAATCGGCTTGGTGGGATCGATGTGCCCGAACAGAAACGCGGACGTCACCGCGACACCGTGCTCTTGAAGGTCGGTGCTTGCGGTGCCTACCCCTGCTGAATCAATCGGATTGGTCCAGACCCTCAGCGGATGACCTTTCGGAATGCCACCGTCGAAGATCGCCGCGCGAATATTGGGGTCTAACGGCTCTCTGAATGGAAGTTGGATGTCTCGCATAGGTACGCGCGATGCGCGGAACGTCGGTCGCATCATTCGCAGCCGCGGCATCTGTCTCAGTGCGCGCACCGGCGTGAACATCGCGATCTCTTCCGCAAGGGGTGCTGGCGCATCGAGTTCGACGAAGCAAAGACCGCCTGCATAGAAGCGGTGACCAACTTTCTGATCAACACCGAGGCTCGCGAGATAATCGCGAAACCCGTGAATGACCTGGTTCTGATCGCGTTGGCCGTCCGTATGAAGGACGACTTCAAACACCGTATCGCCGAGCTTCGGAAGCTTGCCCTTAATCTTGTCGCGCACCGTCGGGGCGGCGACCCGTTCGATCGTGGTCAACTCCAAGCCGCCTTGAACTTGGGCATTCCAATTGGGTAGGTCAGAACGCCATGCGCGAAAGGCCGAGCGCGTTCCCATCACGAACAACTCAGTTGTGATGGCCTCCTCCGGCCGGCGGTCCCTAGAACGCTTTTCCGGTGTGATGCGACGCGGTCTGCTCCCGACGGCTTCGAGGCCGAGTGTCCTGAACAGACCATCGGGAAAGTAGGACTTCGCGATATATTCAGGATTGAGTGTAACCGTAGCCACGGCCTGGTCGCCCGGGCAAGCCACGTCCGGCAACCGGTCGATGCCTCGAACAACCCGAGACAGCATCGGTATCAGCCGAGCCTTAGCTTCCGTCAAGGTGTAGGGGTGGTGTTTCGGGCCGCCCCCGCGGACGCCAGCGACATCCTCAACAAGGCGTTCGCCCTTGCCGAGGAGGAAATTGCGATTGGTCATGCAGTTCCTCCCCCGTTACGTTGCCTCGGCCGCTTTGCGCGGGCCGTGTGGCTGCGGATCGTGTCCCTCGCGACGCTGGTAAGATCGCTGGCCTTTCGTTGCGAAAGTAGACCCTGCTCTACAACCATCACCGCCAAATCAATGCGCGTAGACTTGGAAAGTGCGCGACTGGACACGAAGACAACGAACTGCTCGTCGAGAGATTTATCTCCTAGAGCCGCGGTCCGGCGGACCACAGCAAGATCACGCTCGATATCGCTGAGCGAGCGGCCACGGAAGGCAATCCCGAGAATGCTACCCCATTGCTTGGCCACGGGGGAGTATGGTGCAAGCATGGCTTCGACAAACCGCGCTATGGCAACCTCATCCGGCAGCGGAAACGCAACGTGCATCTCGAAGCGTCTCCAGATGGCAGGGTCAAGGAGATCCGGATGGTTGGTTGCGCCCAAGAGCATTCCGGAAGAGGGCCAGTCGTCAATCTGTTGAATCAGGACTGTAACCAGTCGCTTGAGTTCGCCAATCTCACCGCGGTCGTCGCGACGCTTGGCGATAGCATCCAACTCGTCAAGCAGCAGTACGCAATCTATGTTCTTCGCGTATTCGAGAACGTGCCGCAGGTTGCTGCCAGTGCGGCCAAGGTAACTGCTCATGACCGCAGCAAGATCCAGAATCAGCAGTGGCTTCTTCAACTCGCGCGCGAGCCAGCGTGCAGCCATCGTCTTGCCAACGCCCGGTGGTCCAACGAACAACGCGGCACGCGTGGGGTCCAAACCGGCGCGCACCAACGCTTCCAGATTCTGACGCTCCTTGACCAATTGACTGAGAGATGCCGCCAGACTCGGCGCAAAGACCGGTTCGTGATTAAGCATCGGATGGGTCTCGACCTGCATTAGATGCAGGCGGGTGTCGAGATCAACCGGCAGCGGAAGCTCGGCCTGCCGCAACGGTGATGCGGGGGTGGCGGATTCATGAAGTAGAGTCGTCAGCGCTTCAGCCAATTGCGGCACGGCACGGTGATGGCGTTTGGCAATGCGACGGAGGACAACTTGCACGTCCTGCGTCCGCCCGGAAAGCGCAATCCGTGCAAGTTGGAGGAACTCAGCTTCGATGTCGGTGGTCTTTTTGCGCTCTTGTTTCATGGTCCTATCGGCATTTGAGATTTCCGAAATCAGCAGTTTGCGGGTGGACGGAAAGCAACCATACCTGATCCAATTTCGTCCACTTACCATAAAAAATCCTTAAATCCAAATAGTTAAAGTGGACGAAAACACACGTAAAGTTCCGACCGGGCTGCGGAGAATCAGATGATCCTCTCGCAGCAGGAGTCTCTGTTCGTGGTTCAGTTCAATGGCCGCATACGACGCCAGAGGGCGTGCCACCACGACGTCCGACTGCTGGGCGCACGTGGATCTCCACGCTCACGACACAGATGCGTTCGGACGTCGAACATCGGATCACCCGTTTCACCGGGCGGATGGTGTGGGCAAATGCACTCTCTGAGGGTATCCATATACGGGCTACGCGATACCGTACCTTTGTTCCCGTCGTACTCTAGATATACGAAGGCAGGGGGATTCCCATACCAAGGCGTGAGCATCTGGGTCAGCAGCCCTATCGCCGTAGAAGCAAGAACGCCATTCGACCACACCACCTGCGGTCGCCCGCCGGCCGCACCGTAGCGGTTAGCCTCGCGCTTGACGCGGTCATCAGTAATGAGGCCGCAACATCGCAGGCACGGTGAACCCGGACTGGAAAGGATGACTTGGCCGCTCACCAGAAACCCCTTCTTCCCGAGATCATGCACGTCCATGCCGATGTCGATGTACGGTATGAGGTACCGGCGTGCGAAGCGCTCAATCTGCTCGCGCTCTCTGAACGAGTCCACGGCGCCGACAATTAAGTCGGCGGTCTTCAACTGATCGGTCGCCGTATGCCAACTATCGCGAACGGAGACAACCCGTGCGTGAGGCTGAAGACCAAGGATGAGCCGTTGCGCGATGTCCGTCTTGGGACGCTCAGAATCGACATCGGCCAACGTGCCGCCGACGAGGCGGTTGGTGTTTGTGTCCTCGATTGTCTGAGGGTCCACATTGACATATCCGCCGATTCCCATATGAGCGGCCTGCTGGACCGCGTGCGAGCCGCCGCCACCGAGGCCGACTATGCCGATGGTTGCGGCATCCAGTACCATGTCGCTGTCAGGACCGAGGAAACTCTGGCGATCAAGCCGGGTCATACGACACTCCATTTTCGAAGAGGGGCACCAACTTCGACGAAGGAGGCGATGACGTGAGGCGATTGCGAGCGGTCGAACCAAACTAAACCTTGCCCCGCAGTGTCGCTGAGCACGATGGCGCCGTGTGCACGCTGCGGCGCGACCTTGAGGAGATCGGGAACGAACTTCGAGTTCTCGCGCAGGTCGATGGGACTAAAACTAGGAATCCCGCGCCCACCATGGGTATGGACGTGGAACAGCGCAACGCCGTCCTGCATGGCCCATTGCAGGGCGCCGCGAATCGCGTCGGCCCCCATCATTGCGCCGACACTCGGATCGCGGAGATATTCATCATCTCGCACTGGACGATACCCGCGTGCCAGCACCAGCAAGTCGGAACCGCAGGCGGACAAGCCCGCTGAAATGAAACCCACCCGCTCATGAGCTAACGGATGCCGCCGCTGGAGGTCGTTACGTATACTCGCCAGCAAAGCGGTCGTGATCTTGAAACGAACCTTCATGCAACAGCTCTCAGGTGTGCACACAGCATAGCCGACCACGGCAAGGTCGCAGGCACGTTGTTCCATGACGGTGCCCACCAATTTCGGTCGACCACACGATGCTGACGCCAGTTGTTGCCGTGGCTATCAACCTTGCGCTCGAAGAACAGGCGTGTCGTATAACCAGAGTGCTCGAAGGGCACGAGCAACAGGTCCATCGTTTCCGCACGGCCTCCGGCGGTGAAAGTGAAGGCCGGCAGCAACGCGACCGGCTTGCCACCCTCCTTGAGGAGGACAGCGATCTCATGCATCGCCTTGAGGCTCACGAATTCATCTGCCGAATCGCTCACGAGGAGCCTCCGCACGGGACCTGTGTGAAAAACTTCATGCCCTCCTTGATCGGGGTGGTCTGCCCTGGCTGAAGCGGGACGAGCTTGCCCTGCCCGTCGAGGACATTGAGCAGGTACCCGGCTTCAACGTCCAGAACGCAGCTCAATTCTTCCGTCGTGTAGGGGCCGCTTGGGATTTGTTTCTCGACGTCATTGTCCAAGTACACCGTCACGAGACGCTTACCGGTCCGCAGGTGCTCGGTGCCGGCGTCTCCGAGTTCGAGAATGCTGTCAGCGTCTAGGTCGGTGTCCTGGCCATCACGCTCCAGCACCAGCACCTCATCGTCATCTACGCTGGCTATGAAGCGTAACTCGGGTTCCGTGATCTTGGCGATGCCCCACTCGTAGCCTCGGTCATTTACCGTGAACCGGTACACGCAGTCGTTCTTGAAGGCCCGGAAAGCCTCGGTGCCCTTCCGGCGAAGATCGACTGGCTCGTCCAGGCCGACGGAGCGCGTACCGTGGCGGAGAAGTTGGATGAGGACGTAGTCCCCGGGCGGCAAGAACCCGGCTTCGCCCAAGATCTGCCCACCATTCGGCACGGGATCCTCGAAGCGGACTTCGACCTCGTTCACCGTGGTCAAAAACTCTCCGTCGGGTGCCGCTGGCCGGAAGCCCTGAATCTCGTCGGCGTTGTGGCAGGGATCACCCACCTTCGTCATGTGCATACTCTTTCCTCCTTGCTGTCTTGCTGTGCCCCAACTCCATGCCGGGGCTTATTGTGCTAAGATAACCACGCGCGCTTTGATTGTCAAGCAACTACCGAGCGCGCTTGACGAAATTAGCGACGATGAGTTACTTTTCGCAAAATTTGAGGATCTGGAGGTCCATTCAATGGCCCATACAGACGGCGGATATCCCGCAAAGCTTACCCTCGGACAATATCTCGCTTCCGTTAGACAGGATCGCGGACTCAGCCTACGTGAGGTCGAGAAGGCCACGAATCGAGTTGTGTCGAATGGGTACCTGAGCCAAATCGAGAACAATCAGATCAAGAGGCCCTCGCCCAACATCCTGCACGCGCTCGCGGAGCTATATGGAGTCAGCTACGATGCTCTAATGGAGCGGGCAGGTTTCGTCACGCCTACTAGAGCCCGCAACGTCCATCAAAGACACGGACGAATCGCAACATTTGCCGGTCAGAACCTAACCGAGGAAGAAGAAGCGGAACTTGTCCAGTATTTGGGCTTCATGAGAAGTCGGAGGAAGCTCGGTGATTGAAGCTGACAACAGCAGTCTCGACCCTGACCAGTTCCGGGCAGACCACCTTCTCAGAGGATGCTCGTCGGTATAAACTAGTAGTACCGGCCGCTGCGCAAGCGCTGTAGGACCGAAACGTCGTCCGGGCTTACGTACGGGCAGCCGGGCCGTAGTAGGCTCCTTCAACGATATGAGGGCATTCGGCCTCACTGCTCCAAAACCCGCTCACATCCCCATCGCCTTCCATGCCACCCCCTCGTGCAGGGGGGCGCCCATTATCACGATGAAGACGAAGTAGACGAACGCCCACGTGACGGCAGTGATAGAGAGGGTCGTGAGCCAGCTTTCGGAGGAGCGCAGGCGCATGAACAGGATCATGAAGAGGGGGATGGCGGCGAGATAGCCGATGAAGTAGATGAGCGCCACCAGGAGCAGAAGCCACGAGGCGAAGCCGAGCTCGCGGCGAAAGACGTTGCCGGAGGGGCGGGATTCCTCGGCGGGTTCGGCGGCGCGCCCGGTCTCGATGCCGAAGAGGTCGTATTCCCGGAAGAAGCTGAAGCGGCGGCCGACGGCGGGGATGGCGTCGATCAGGAACTGGAACAGGGTCAGCAGCAGCGTGGGGACGGCGATGATGAGCGGCACCAGGCGGGCGCGCGGCTGGTACTCCAGGGCGAGGATGAGGAAGCCGAGCACGACGACGAAGACGCCGAGGGTGAACAGGGTGCGGTCGTTGAATTTCACGGGTGCTCCTCTTCAGGTCATGCGGACGCCGGCGACGCGGAGGCGCTCAGGCTTCCCGCTGCCCAAGGTGCATGGACAGGCCCCCCTGCCGGACGTGGACTTGCCGCAACTCCCGGGCGCCGGCGAGCTGCTTGAGCAGCACGGAGACCGGGCGGCCGGCGTCGAGGAATTCCCTGGGAGCGCCGGCGTCCAGCATGGCCTTGACGGAGTCCGTGCCGACGATGACCCGGAGCACCATTTCCTCGTCGGAAACGCCGGGGCCGCCGAATTTTTGTCGCACCTCGTTCAGCGTGGGCTCGGGCCGGACCCAGGACCTCCACTCCTCCGCCCGCGGGCGGCTCAGTATCCTGTCCTTGACGTCCGGGTTCATGAGGCGCGCGCCCTCTTCTCCCCAATACCCCAGCGCGTACTGAATGCTCTGGTCGGTGACCTCCTTGTAGCGCTCTCCCACCATGACGTTGACCGCCGCCTGGGTGCCCACGAACTGCGCCAGGGGCGTCACCATGATGGGGTAACCGTACTCCTCGCGCACGCGCCCGGCTTCCTCCAGGGTCTCTTCGATCCGGTCGCCCATGCCCACCGTCGCTAGCTGGTAACGCAGGTTGGAGATCATGCCGCCGGGCACCTGGTGCAGGTACTGCGCGTGGTCGTACTCCCGCGGCGCGCCGAAGGGAAAATTCTCCTGGCGGGCCACCCGGGTGAAGTGCTCCTCCACGGGCTTGACGGCTTCCAGGTTCACCATCGGAGTCAACCCCATGGCCTGGGCGTTGGCCGCGACGTTGAAGATGGAGGGTTGGGCGGAGCCGTTGGCCAAGGGCGGTACGGACGTGTGCAGCGTCCTGACCCCCAGCTTCAGGGCTTCGACGTAGTTCAGCGGCGCAAGGCCGTTGTTGCAGTGGGCGTGGAACTCGAGCGGGATGTCGCCGACGTTGGCCATGACCAACTGGAGCATCTCGCGGGTGCGGTCCGGCGTGAGCAGCCCGCCGACGTCCTTGAAGCAGATGCGGTAGGGCCGCAGCGCCGCCAGCTCCCGGACCTTGCGCTCGTAGTACTCGTTGGTGTGCTTGGGAGAGACCGAGTAGATGACGTTGGCCACCACCTCCATGCCCATCTTTCCCAGGGTCTCTATCTCCTTGGCGAGCACGGTGTAGTCGTTCCACGGGTTGGACGAGCGCGTGAGGGTGATGCCGTGGGCAATGACCCGCTCCAGCACGAGCCTGATCACGCACGGGGGAATGGCCTCGAACCCGGAGCCGAGGCCGCCATGGTAGCGCAGCCGGGTCCTGGAAAACTCCTTGACTCCCAGCCGCACCCAGTCCCAAGGATTCTCCTTCAGCTCGCGCACCTGCTTGATGATGCTGGCGAAGCCAAAGAACTCCATGGACTCGAAGCCGCAGCGGTCCATCTGCCGGGCGGCGCCCAACATGTGGCCGATGCGCATGCGCAGCGCCCACAGGCTCAAATGGCCGTCCCTGAGGGTGGTGTCGATGAATCGGATTTCGTTCATGTCGGTCCGCTCGTGATTGCCGCTCGCCCAGCCTCTTCTTCGCCAACGCGGCTCCATAGTACCGAAGGCCGTCCGACAAAACCAGTTTGCGCGGGTATTGCACCCATGATCCGGTCGCACGGCGAGACCCGATCTGATACCATGGCGCCTCTTTTTTGGGTGCGCAACGAAAATCCCGCGGAGCGCGGGAAAGGAGATCCCGATGGCGGACAAGGTGACCCTGGAGGTCTTCTCGGACTTCGTCTGACCGTGGTGCTATCTCAGTACCGGGCGTATTGAGAAACTCAGAAACAACTACGATCTCGACGTCGTCTACACCCAGTTTCCGTTGCATCCCGAAACCCCAGCCGAGGGCAAGCCGCGCAACATGAGCGGACCCAGCCGGGTGGATGCCATGCTCGCGCGCGAGGGCCTGCCGTTCACGGAACGGAAGTTCAGCTACAACAGCCGGCTGGCGCAGGAAATGGCGAAATGGGCCAAGCGCGAGGGTCGGGAAGACGCCTTCAACGATGCGGTGTTCCGCGCCTACTTCGTCGACGCGGTGAACATCGGGGAACCGGATGTCCTGCTCGGACTGGCGGAAGAGGCGGGACTGCCGGCGGAAGAAGCGCGCCGGATCTTGTCCGGCCGTCCCTTCGAGCAGGAAGTCAACGACGACTGGCAGCGCTGTTATTCCCTGGGCGTACGCGCGGTACCCACCTACCTCGCGGAGGGCCTGGCCATCGTCGGCGCGGAGCCGTACGACAGGCTGGAGCAACTGGTCACCGAAGCGGGCGCCAACCGCTTGGCGGAGCCCGTGAACGACTGATCACCGGGCGCTCCGGCAATGTGCACATCGGGGTCGGACCTTGGAAAGACGGCCGCAACTCAATGGTTTTGTTAAATAAGTCTCCTTCTCGGACGACCCATGTCATCCGGCATTCCAGCAGTCGATTTCGGACCGTTCCTCGGCGGTGACGCGGCAACGCGTCGCCAAGTCGCGGAAGAGATCCGCGCGGCCTGCGGCGAGTACGGCTTTCTCAACGTCGCCAACCTGCCGCTGCCCGCCGGGCTGATCCAGCGCGTCTCCGCCAAGGCCAAGGAGTTCTTCGCCTTGCCCGCAGAGATCAAGGAAGCCATCGGCCGGTCCGACCTGGACGTCATCTCGGGCTACGTCGGCGTCGCGGTGGAACACCTCGATACGCAACAACCGGGGGACCTCAAGGAATCCTTCAGCCTGAACCAGGCCAGCCTGGCGCTCCTGGACCGCTGGCACATTCCGGTGGCCGGTTTCCGCGAGACGGTGCTGGAGCTCCACGAGGCCGCCGCCCGCGCGTGCGCGACACTGGTTCGCGCCATGGCGCTCTCCCTGGGCGCACCCGAGGACTTCTTCGAGGACAAGCACGCGCCCCATGCCAGCACCGCGCGTTTCTTCCACTACCCGCCGCTGACGCACCCGCCTGGAGACGGGCAACTGCGCGCGGGGAGCCACACGGACTACGGCACCGTCACGCTGGTCTTCCAGGACGAAGTGGAAGGCCTGGAGGCGCTGGTGGACGGCCGGTGGGTGACCGTCCCGGTGGTGCCCGACACCGTCACGGTCAACGTGGCGGACCTGCTGTCGCGCTGGAGCAACGGCATCTACCGTTCGGTGAAGCATCGGGTGGCCTTGCCGAGCGCCAACGCGGAACGCTCCCGGTACTCCAACGTCTTCTTCTACAACCCCAACAGCGCGGCGACCGTCCGGTGCCTCGACTCCTGCTGCGACGCCGACCGGCCCCCGCGGTATCCGCCCATCGCGGCCGGGGAGTTTCTCAGGCAGCGGCGCGCCGCGCAGTATCAGTAAGGTGCCAGGTTGCGCTCCAGAAACCCGAGCAGCACCGGTGCCACCGTGACGTTGGGCTCCTGATCGACGCGACGGCGGTCGGGCTCGTCCGGCAGGTAGGTGAACCATGAGTGGCCGGCGCCCGGAACGAACAGGGTCTCGACCTCAGCCCCTGCGGCGCGTAACACTGCGATGAAGCGGTCGGACTGGTTGTGGTGGACGATCGGGTCCTGCTCGCCGTGGATGATGAGGTAGGGGACGCCGGGCGGCACTCCCTGTGCCTCGACTCCCTGAAGGGGCGAGAACCGGCGGTAGTCTGCCGGAGCCTCGGCGGGCGTGCGGCCCATGAGCTTGCCCACCGGGTCGTCCTTGCGCTTCTGGGTCACCTCCCACCAGTCGAGGAGGTCGTAGATGCCGTAGACTCCCACCACGGCGCGCAGGTGCGGTCTGACCCAATCCTCCAGGGCCAGCAGCGCCGCCATGTGTCCGCCCGCGGAGTCGCCCACGAACCCCAGCCGCGTGGGGTCCACGCGCAGCCCGGGCGCCTCTTCCAGGAGCCACCGCAGCGCCAGCCGGATGTCCTCATGGACGCCCGGCCACGACGGCGAGACGTTCTTCGACAGCCGGTAGTCCACCGCTACCAGGGCATAGCCGCGGGCCGCCAGCCACGGCCCCCAGTCCTGGTACTGACGGTGGCTGCCGTGGGCCCAAGCGCCGCCGTGAAAGCACAAGAGCGCCGGATGCGGGCCCGGACCGGCGGGCAGGTACACGTCGTTGCAAAGCGCGCCGTCCGGGCCGCCCCCGTACGGAACGTCGAGCCGTATCTCCACCTGTGTGCTCATCGCTCGTACCCTCGAAGCCGGCGGGAAAGACCGGCCTATCCGGCCACCAGAAAACGGCGAACGGCTTGCGCACAAGCCTCCGGCGCTTCCTCGGCTATGAAGTGGCCGCAGTCCAACGCAGCCTCGGACACATCATCGGCCCATCGTTCCAAACCGGGCGAAGCGGTTTCGGCCGGCGGGGCGAGCCGCGCACCACCAGGACCGGGCATCCGAGCTTTTTTCCCACCTGCCGGTCGTGCCGGTCGTGCTCGAAGTCGATCGTCGCGCCCGCCCGGTAGTCCTCCACCATGGCCTGCCGCACGCTGGGTTTCCGGAACGCCGCCTTGTACGCTTCGACCGCCGCCGGGTCCAACACGCCCGGCCGCCCGGCCCACCGATCCAGCAGGTGCATGATGAAGAAGTCCGGATCCGCGCCGATCATTCGTTCCGGCAAGGGCGCCGGTTGCGCCAGAAAGGACCAATGGTATCTCCGAATGGAGACGTCCATGTCCGTGGCCTCCCAGGAGTCCAGCGTCGGGACGGTGTCCAGGCTCACGAAATGGCTGACCCGCTCCGGAGAATCGAGCGCAAGCCGGTAACCGACCCTGGCACCGCGGTCATGCGAGACGACGCCGAACCTGCCATGCCCAAGCTCCGACATGACGTGAACCATGTCCTTGGCCATCTCGCGTTTTGAGTAGTTGACGTGGTCAGGATCGGGCCCGGGTCCTCGGCTCGCTCCGTAACCGCGGAGATCGGGGACAACCAACGTGAACTCATCCATCAGCAGCGGCGCCAGCCGGTGCCATTGAACGTGACTTTGGGGGAATCCATGCAACAGCAGGAGGGGATGGCCCCGACCGCCGGCGCGGCAATGGATCGTGGCATTCTCGCAGCCGATATCGTGTGTCGCGAATCCCTCGAACATCGTCGTCCTCGCAACTGTCCGTTGCCAGAAAGGGACTGAGAATGCAAAACCCTCCATGCTGAACGCCGTCCGCGGGTACGCGGGGCCCTCCGCCGGCGAACTCAGCGGGAAGGGTCCCCGAACCGTTTCTTTTCCGCTATATAGAAGGCTCTCCGTCCGGGCACCACGCCCGACAAGCGACAACCACAAAAGGCAGATCAGCTCCCATGAACAAACATTCCGCTGTACTCATCCCCGGGGATGGCATCGGTCCCGAAATCACGGCCGCCGTCCGCCGCATCATGGATGCGGCCGGCGCGCCCATCGAATGGGTCGAGCGCAAGGCCGGCGTCGCCGCGCTGGAAGACGGGCCGGACGTGCTGCCCGAGTCGACCACAGAAGCCATCGAGCATCATGGGGTCGCGCTCAAGGGACCGTGCACCACGCCTGTGGGCGAGGGTTTCACCTCGGTCAACGTGCAACTGCGGCAACGCCTCAACCTCTACGCCGCCGTGCGCCCGGTGCGCTCGCTGGCGGGCGCCAAGACCCGGTTCGACGACGTGGACCTCATCATCGTGCGCGAGAACACCGAGGGACTCTACAGCGGCGTCGAGAACCAGGTCACCGACGACGTGGTGATGAGCATGAAGGTGGCGACCAAGAGCGCCAGCCTGCGCATCGCCCACTGGGCGTTCCGCTTCGCCACCCGGCGCCAGCGCCGCAAGATCACCGTCTTCCACAAGGCCAACATCATGAAGGTCACGGACGGCTTGTTCCTGCAGTGCGCCCGCCGCATCCACCAGCACGAGTACCCGAACATCGAGTACGAGGAGAACATCATCGACGCGGGCTGCATGAAGCTGGTGCAGGACCCCGGCCGCTTCGACGTGCTGTTGCTGGAGAACCTCTACGGCGACGTCATCAGCGACCTGTGCGCCGGGCTCGTGGGCGGACTCGGAGTGGTGCCCGGGGCCAACTTCGGCGACGACCGGGCGGTGTTCGAGGCGGTGCACGGCTCGGCGCCGGACATCGCGGGGACCGGCGTGGCCAACCCGCTGGCGATGCTGATGTCCGCGGTGATGATGCTCAACCACCTGGCGGACACGCGCGAGGACAAAGGCTGCCGCCGGGCAGCCGAGCGCATCAAGGCGGCCTACGACCTGGCCCTCGACGAGGATTGCAAGACCCGTGACCTGGGCGGAGACCTCGGCACCGAAGCCTTTGCGAATGCGGTGATCGAGCGGCTGGCGGACTGAAGCCGAGCACGAAAACCGTTTGACATTCAGCATCTTCTGGCCATAATGCGGTCTCGGGGTCAAACCTTGAACTCCAGAGGGCGTCATGGCACGGCCTTTACGGATCGAGTACGCGCACGCGCACTACCACGTCACCTGCCGGGGCAACGACCGCCGCAAGATCTTCAGTGACGACGACGACCGTCGGGCCTTTCTCGAACGGTTGCGGAAATCGCTGGAGATCTATGATGTCCGGCTGCATGCCTACGTGCTGATGCACAACCACTTCCACCTGATGGTGGAAACCCCCGGAGCCAACCTCTCCGAGTTCATGCGGCACTTCAACGTTGCGTACACATCCTTCTTCAACCGGCGCCACCGGCGCACGGGTCACCTTTACCAAGGCCGGTTCAAGGCGATCCTGTTCCAGCCCGACAGGCACCTGCTGACGTTGAGCCGGTACGTGCACATGAATCCGGTGCGCGTCCTCCGCCGGCGGCCTTCGGTTCCCGAACAGGTCCGGCAACTGTGGCTGTACCCCTGGAGCAGCCTGGGAGGGTACGTCTCCGCTCGGCGCCGCGAGTCGTGGATTCACTACGACGCGGTGCTCGCGCACGTACGGGACTCGCGGCAGCGCTACGGCCGGTTCGTACAGGACGGCCTGGAGCAGGGCGTGCCGGCTCCGTGGAAAGCCGTACGCGGCCAGGTGGTCCTGGGTGACCACCGCTTCTGGGCCGCCGCCACGGAACACCGGCCGGAGGCCGCCGGGGCGGCTCCAGGAGACACGCAGCCGCGACGCGCTTCGCGCCTGGCGCCCGCGCGGATCACGGCCGAGGTGGCGGACCACTTCCAACTGCCGCCGGCGCGGCTGCGGCGAAAGCGCGGCCGGTGCCGCGACCAGCGCGGCCTGTTGATGGAACTCATGTACCGCCATGCCGGAATGACGCAGCAGACCATCGGCGCGTACTTGGGCGGGCTCGACTACACCGCCGTGAGCCACGAACGGAGGCGCGTCCGTGAACGCATGGCGGAGGACCCCACGTTGGCCAAGGACTGGCGCGACATCGAGTCACGCCTGGAGGACTCCGTTGGGAGACGAGATGACACCGACGCCCTTTAACGTCATTCCCGCGGAAGCGGGAATCCAGGAGGGGCAAGGCGGAGAAACCAAGCTGACAGGGCGACCCCGTGGTTCTCACCGCAGCGCCGGCATGACCTTCCGGGCGAACAGGTCGAGGGATGACATGGAGGCCTCGCGGGAGATGCCGGGGACGGAGAAGCGGCAGATGAGGTGGGTGAGCCCCAGCTCCCGCCGAAAGCGCGTGATCTCTCGCGCGCAGGTTTCCGGATCGCCCAGGATGATGCGGTTCTCGGCGAGGCGCTCGATGGTGAGGTCCCCGGCGGGCCGTTTGATCACCGGGTGGGGCCAGCGGAAATACATGTTCTCGTAGGCCTGGATGAAGGAATCGCCGGCGGACGCCAGCGCCTGCTCGGTGGTGTCGGCGACGAAGATGTAGCGGAAGGCGGCAATCTCCCCCGGCGTCTTGCCCAGGTCGGCGCACGCTTGGCGGTAGGCCTCGGCGCACGACGACAGCTCCGACAGCGCGGCGGAGGGACCAGCGAGCCAGGCGTCGCCGAGACGGGCGGCGCGCTCGATGGCCGGGGCGGTCCAGGCGCCGAACCAGATGGGCGGCGCCGGCCGCTGCACCGGCCGCGGCCCTATCGTGGCGTCCTTGACGTGGAAGTAGCGTCCGTCGTGAGTGACGTGGGTCTCGGTCCAGAGCCGCCGCAGCAGCGCGGCGCCCTCGTCGAGGCGGCTGCCGCGCTGCTTCACGGACAGGCCGAAGGCGGCGAACTCCTCGGGCGCATACCCGGCCCCAACACCGAGGATGAGGCGGCCGCCGGAGATCATGTCCACCATGGCGCCCTCCTCGGCCACGCACATGGGGTGATAGAGCGGCAGCAGCAGCACGCCGGTGCCCAGAGCCACCCGCCGCGTGCGCGCGGCGATGGCCGCCAGGCCCAGGAGTGGCGCCGGATAGAGCACGGGGTTGTTGTGGTGCTCGCCGAGCCAGACCGAATCGAACCCGGCCTCCTCCGCGCGTTCGCATTCCCGGATGGTTTCCTCGAAGCTGTCGGTGCCCTGCAACGGGCTCAGTCCCAGTTTCATCGTGACTCCCGTTCCATGATTTGTGACCCGGTCCCTGCGTCCTGCGTCAAGAGAACACGCCCGCTCTTGGTCAGACCGCCGTGAGCGCGGCGAACGCCGCCGACGCGTTGGACACGAAGGCCCGCACCCGCGCGGAATCCTTGCGGCCGGTGCCGTCCTCGACACCGGTGTGGACGTCGACGCCCGCCGGCCTGACGGTTTCGATGGCCCGGGCTACGTTCTCGGCCGTCAATCCTCCGGCCAGTATGACAGGTCGGGGGCTCAGTTCCACCAGCCGGCGGCTCACGCCCCAATCATGGGTCTGGCCGGTGGCCCCGGACGCGCCACTGTTCGGATCGAACGTATCGGTGATGAAACCGTCCACGTGCGCGGCCAACGCCCGGATACGCCCCTCCAAATCCGCCAGGTTTCCCTCCCGGACCACCAGGCCCTTCACCACCTGGAGGCCCGGGCATAGTGCCTTCAACCGCCGCACCGCGTCCGGACCGGCATCGCCGTGCAGTTGGACGCCGGCGCAGCCGAGCCGGCGGCACATGGCGGCCACGGCGCGCGGGTCGCGGCGGTAGGTGATGAGCCACGCCCGGGGGCTGATGCCGAGGTGGCCGATGACCTCGGCCGCCTCGTCTTCCGACAGGTCCTCCTCGTGCACATCCAGCCCAATGGGAAAGCCGAGCCGGTAGACGCCGCCCTCCAAGAGCATTCGCGCCTCGGCCTCGTCCCGGATTCCGGCGATCTGGATGATGGGTTGCGGCATGGCTCGGCGGTGTTCGTACCGTGAATCTTCTTGCAACGCGAACAACGGGTCTGCTACGGGTGGACGGGAATGTGGAAACCGTAGCCCCTGGGACCCTGGCTACGGCGAAGACAGGAGCTTTCCATGCGCGGAACAACACCCAGACGGATGCAGGGACTGGCCGATCCCGTGCTGTCCACCATGGTGCACGATCTCGGTCTGGAAGAGGTACCCCATTACGCCAGCCGATCGGGGAAGGTGGTCGGATACACCGATCGCTGGGTGGAGAACGCCAAGTTCCGCGACGGCCCGGTGAACCCGCAACGGGTAGAGGTGACGGACCGCGCGGCCATGACCGCGCAAGTCAAGGCCAAGGCGCGCGAGCTGGGCGCGGACTTGGTGGGAATCTGCCGGCTCACGCCGACCATGATCGACCTGGGCGAAGAGGTTCCCCACGAGTTCGTCATCGCGGCGTGCATCGTCGAAGACTACCACAAGGTGCTCGAGGGCGCGGACGCGGTGGAGGAAGAGGCCATGCGCGTCTACGCCGCGTGCTCCGACTTGGCCACCGAGCTTGCCGCCTACGTTCGCGACCTGGGGTATCCCGCGTGGGCGCACCACAACGGGGCGCGCGAGGTGCAGGCGATCCCGGTGTTCTACCAGGTGGGGTTCGGCGAGCTGGGCCGGCACGGCAGCCTCATCAACGAGAAGTACGGCGCGGACTTCCGCCCCGGCTTCGTCACCACCGACCTGCCCCTGGACGTGGATGAGCCGCGGGAGTTCGGCGTCCAGGACTTCTGCATGAACTGCAACGTGTGCATGCTGAACTGCCCGGGCGACGCGATCCCGCAGGAGCACGTGGTCACCGAGGGCATCAAGCGCTGGCTCATCGACCTGGAGAAGTGCTACCCCTACTCGCGCCTGCGCGACGAGTACTGTCACCTGTGCGTGGACGTCTGCCCCTTCAACGTCGGCAGCCACCGCACCACCTTCAAGACGTTCATGAAGCACCGCAAGCGCATCGGCTACAAGACCCCGAAGTACTGAGGGGACTTCTTGGACAAGTACTATCTTCACGAGCGCCGGCCCGACGGCGAGGTCAGCACGGTGGGGCTCTACTACTCCCGGGAGGAAGCCGAGGGCGTCATCGCCCTGCTTCGGGAGTTGCCCGAGAAGCAGGACTGTGAGTATCTCATGACCCGGCCCGGCGAGGCCGAGCCTGAACCGCCGCGGAACAATCGCGAAGACTCGTGAACCCGTCGGATCCGCTCACGGCGCCAACCCCAGGTTGACGGGTGTCACCACGGAGCGGAGCGTGTGGGTGCGGTAGCCCCCGTTGGCGGAATAGCGTGGATCCCGCTTGGCGGTCCGCGTGGTGATGCTGATCCTCAGTCTCCGTATGTCCGAGTTCACGGTGGTGAGGTTGCCGGCGGCGTCCAGGTACTCCACGGCGAAGCCTTGCACGTCCTCCACCACGGGTTGCCCGCCGCCTCCCGTGCTGCGGCGCAGGAGCATTTGCGCGGCGTCGTGGTAGTACGCGACGCGTTCGTTGGAATCCGACAGGTCGCCGTCGCCGTTGTGGTCGACCGCGATGCGCAGTCGCGCGGCATCGTAGGATATACCGTCGAAGTCCAGGCCGGAGGGGTCGTAGCCTGCCTTCCGTGCCTCCCGGACGACCATGGTCATGGCCGCGCGGGCGTTCTGATGCATGGCGCTGACCTGCTCCTGAAGGTCGTGGGTGGTGAGCTGGCCGGTGAAGCTCGTGAGCGCCGCGGCCAGCAGAATCCCCTGGATCGCCAGCACCATCAGCAGTTCGATGAGTGTGAATCCTCGCGCAGAGGCCCAAGGGCCGCGCGTCCGGCCGAACTTCCCGGAACGGATGCGGCACCGCCGCCGCCCTGAATCGAAAAACAGACGCATCACTGGCTCACAAGGGTACGCAGGACCGCCGACCGCCCGTCCCGATCCCACGAGACGGTCACCGTGACGGTGCTCAGGCCCGCTTCGGGGGTGTCGCGCAGGACTTGGGTGACCCGCTTGAAACCGGGGAAGTCGGGCAGCGTGCCGTAGTCCTCGGTGGTCGAGACGGCGGCGCTTCCAAGCCCCCTGAAGTTCTCGATGCGATCCTGGGCGAGGAAGGTGGAGACGCTGTGGTCGCGGCTCCGGAGATTTCCCTGGATCACTCCGATGGCGACCCGGCCGAGCCCCAGGAGCGCGGTCGACAGGATCAGCATCGCCACCAGCAACTCGATCATGGAAAAGCCTTGCTGCCGCGAAAGTCTTGAAGCAAGCCGTGTCATGACCTCTCCCTTCACCGGATGCGCACCCGGCCCGCGATGCTGATGCTCACGCGCTTCGTGCCCGCCGGGTTGGTGAGCGTGATCGTCGCCAGATGGCTGGCCGTGCCGCGCGGGCTGAACACCGGGTTGTTGTTGGAACGGACCACCACGTCTCGGTAGTCCGCCTGCAGGTCCCGCGTGAACGTCCACTCGCCGGGGTCCACGGCGCCGTCGTTGTCCGCGTCGTCGAGTATCCGGTACTCGTGGTCGTTGAGAAAAAAGATCCGGTAGCGGTTGTTGCGCTGGATCGCTTTCATGCGCGCCCACATGAGGTCCCCGGTCACCTGGCGCGCCGCGCCGTGAAGGCGGTGCCTGGGCATCACCTTCAGGTAACCCGGCACCGCGATGGCCAGCATGATGCCGGCGAGGGCCAGCGTGATCATTTGACCCAGCAAGGAAAATCCGGCGGTTCGACCGGAAGCGACCCTCATACCGGGTGTCCCTCGACGGCTCAGTAAAGGCACAGCAATGCCCCCAGACACAGGAAAGGCGCGAACGGCAACGGAGTCCTCAGCGAAACGTCCTTCCTGACGCACGCGAGGCCGAGGCCGCACACGGAACCCGCCAGGGCGCTCACGGCAAGAATGCCGGGGACCCGTTCCCAGCCCGCGAACGAGCCGATCATCGCCAGCAGCTTGATGTCGCCGCCGCCGAGGCCGTCCCGGCCGGTGACCGCGCGGTAGCCGGCAGCCGTGGCCCACAACACGCCGCCGCCGCACAACGCCCCCAGGAGCGAGTCGCCGGGCGACGGAAAGTCCTCGATGGAGAGGGCCGGCGCGCACCACGACAGTGCGAACCCGGCGGCCGTGCCGTAAACGCTGATGGCGTCGGGTATGATGCCGGTTTCGAGATCGGCCACGGCCGCCACCCCCAGCGCACAGACGAAGGACAGGTGGACACCCAGACGGGGGCCGGCGCCGACCCGGCGATGGCACACGAGGGTCGCCACCGCCGCGCCGAGTTCCACGAGGAAGTAGCGCGCCGGGATGCGGGCACCGCATAGAGCACAACGCGCGCGCAGCAGCAGGTAGCTGATCAGCGGCAGGTTTGCCCGGAATGGGAGCGGCTCCTTGCAGGAGCGGCAGTGGGACGCCGGGAAGAGAATGGACTCGCCCGCCGGAAAACGGGTGATGCAGACGTTCAGGAAGCTCCCTATGCAGGAGCCGAACGCGAAGAGCAGAAGCGCCCGAAACGGTTCCGGTAGTGCCGGTACGCCCATGGCCGTTGATCCCTCCCCAAAGGGAACCATCGGCAGCGGGCAAGCATCCTTTAGCGCGGACGGCTCAGGAAATCCCGGCCCCCGGCCTTGGCCTCCAGCCACTTGCGAATGAGTGGAAAGACCTCGTCCCTCGCCTTCCGGCCCAGGATCAGGTCGAAGTGACCGTAGCTCACGTCCTCGCCCGGGTCCGGCCAGAAGATCATGAGGTCCCGGTCCTCCGAGCCCAGCTCCCGGTAGACCTGTCTGAGGGCCTCGGGCGGTGCGATGGAGTCGGCGCCTCCACCCACCAGGAGAACGGGTATGGTTATGCCCGACAACGCGTCCCGGTAGCTCGTCTTGCCGTCGGCGCTGACGAACTCGTCGCGCTCCACGGTGGTGACGATCTGATCCAGGACACCCGGGTTGACCGGGGTGAGGGCCGTGTCCAGAAGCTCCTGCCGGACCGACTGCGCCATGTTTTTGCGGTTGTAGAACGCGTCCTCGAACCAGGGCATGAAGAACAACAAGCGGTTCAGCCCGGACGAGTTCATGTGCAGCAGCGAACTGCGCAACAGCGGCACCCGATCGAGCTTGAGCAGGGTATCGAGCCAGTCCTGATCCGGACTGTCGAAAGACATGGGCGCGGCGATGCTGACGACTCCGGCCACGCCGTGCCCGGGGCTGCGGCCGACGTGGGCCAGGGCAAGGGCTCCCCCAAGCTCGTAACCCACCACCAGGACCTCCGCACCGCCGGCCTGCTTGCGCACGTGCTCGATGACCGCAGGAAGATCGGTCTTCAAGATGTCGTCCAGGTTCCAGGGCTTCTTGCCCCAGCCCAGGGGGTTGAGGCTCCGGCCGGTGCCGCGCAGCGACAGGTTCCAGACGTCGAACCCCGCCTCCGCGAGATGCTCCGCAAGGCTGGCGCGCCCGAAGTCGAGGAAAGTGCTGTTCACCAGGAGCCCGTGGATCAGGATCACCGGCAGCGGGCGCGGCTCCCGCTTGTAGAGCCGGAACCGCTTGAGGGACAACTCGAACTTCTCATCGGTGACGACCCACTGGCGTTCCGAAGAGACGAACGGGTCGTCGAGGGAAGCGGCGGCCAGCGGGCCGGGCGCGAAACAGAACACGGCCGCCAACAGGTTGACCAAAACGAACCGTACTTGTTGCTTCATGCGCATGATTGACAGTCGGATACACTTATCGATACTGTCGCACAACTTCCGAGAACAGAGGAGGCACCCCCATGGCACAGGAAGAGGTAAGGTTCTTCTCCGCGGACTCACATGTCAACGAGCCGCCGGAGGCTTGGGAACGGATACCCAAGAGGCTACGGGAGCACGGACCTCATTTCGTCAAGGACCCGCCCGGCAAAAAAGGGCTCTACATGGTCTTCGACGGCCACGAGCCGGACCCGGTAGGCATGACCTTCACCGCCGGGGTACAGGCCAAGGGTGGGAAGATCATCGATGTGATCGAGAATTTCAAGTGGGAGGATTGGCCCGGCCCTTGGGACCCCGCGGCGCGTATCGGTGACATGGACCTCGACGGGGTCAGGACCGAGGTCCTTTACCCCAGCCTGTCGCGCAATTTCTACTCGCTCAAGGGAGAGGAGACCGAGCTCCAGAAAGCGGGGCTCAAGGCCTACAACGACTGGATCATCGAATACGCCCAGACCGCGCCGGACCGTTTGATCGCCGTTTGCCTGCTCTCGGCGCTGGACGTCGAGTGGTCGCTGCAGGAGATGGAGCGCTGCGCCAAGCTCGGCCACAAGGGCGCGATGATACCTTCCGGTCTGCCCGAAGGCATGAGCTACGCCGATCCGGGTTTCGAACCGCTGTGGACCAAGGCCGAGGACATGGACTTTCCGCTCCACATCCACGTCAACATCCTCCAGGGCGTGGACAGGATGCGGGCGCGGCTCAAGAACATTTCGCCGGTACAACAGGGCCGGAACTCGCTGCGGCGCGGCATCCTGGAACCTCTCGGGCTGCTCACGGACCTGACCTTTGGCGGGGCGCTACAGAATCATCCCGGGCTGCGCATGGTCTTCGCGGAGTATGACCTCTCCTGGTTGGTTCCCTACCTGAACTGCATGGATTCCGCCTTGCTCCGCGCGCGTTCCGAAGCGACGGTGGGCGCCCGGAACACGGCGCTTCCCAGTGAGATCATCAAACGGCAGGTTTATGTGACTTTCCAGGAAGATCGTGCCGGTGTTCTCGGGGCGCAAGCCTTCGACATCCTTGACAACGTCATGTGGGCGAGCGACTACCCTCACGGCGGCGCGACGTGGCCGAATTCGAGGGAGGCGGTGGAGCGGCAGTTCGCCGGCATGTCCGACGCGGTCGAGCGGCAGCTCACCTGGGACAACGCCGCCCGGTTCTACGGCTTGGCCTGAACCTGCTGCCGGGGGGCGGCCCTACGGAAGGACGCGGGCCGCCCCCCGGCCGTGACTCACGCGGACGTTTCCAGGCGCAGCGCCCGCATCAACGGCTCGATCGACGGACTCTGGTCGAGACGGTCCACGAGATCGGGTATTCTCGCTCTTTGCTCCTCCGACAGGATCCCGTCCACGCAGTTGTTGAATTTAGTCAGCACCGCCTTCCGCCCCTTCAGGTCCGCCGGCGGCTGAATGGGCTCGGCGACCGTCGTGCCGTCCTTCAGGTGCACGACCAGCGAGTCCGATCCGGGAACGTGGCGCACGCGTCCGATCAGGTCGCGCAACTCCGGCGCGCGGGCGCGTTCGTCCGTGAAGCTCTCGGGCTCCAGGCCTCCGTAGAGGAGGGCCAGCGAGAGGCAGTAGGCCATGCTGAACCGTCCTTCGAATCCCCGTTCCGGCTGCATTCTCACCAACGGGTACGGGCGCACGTCGCATTCGATGAAGTCGATCTCGGAAGGCGCGGGCACCGCCTTTGCCTGAATCATCCTGAGGATCGCCTCGACTCCGTCATGCGTGGCGGTGCAGGAACCGAAGCGCTTCAACCGTACCTCCCTGCCGAGACGATAGTCCGCACCCAGCCCCTTTCCCAAGACCTCCAGGATGTCATCCGGAAGCGGACCGACGGCATCCAGGAGACCGTAGGGGCCCTCGACCGCGGTCTCATCGCTCGTGAAGCCCTCCCGGGCCAGATAAGCGCACGTGACGCCGGCGGATGCAGCATGGCCGACTCGAAACGGCTTCGCCATGGTTCCGCCGTCGCGCGTCAACGCCCCGCAGGAACCGGTGGCGAGTCCGATGGCGGCGAGGGTTTGCGACAGGTCGAGGCCCAGAACCTTGCCGGCGGCACAGGCCGCCGCCGTCGGACCGAGTATCCCGTTGCTATGCCACCCGCGCGCCCCGGGCCCGATGCCGCTGCTCCGTCTGGCGAAGATGGGCTCCAGGGTCATCATGGCCTCTCGACCGGCGATGAAGCCCTCGAGCGTCCGGCCGCCGGACGCGTGGCAGGCCTCGCTCGCCGCCAAGGCCGCCGCCAACGTGTAGGTCGAGGCATGGCCCCTGTCGTCGAAATCCAGCCCGTGGGCCAGCGTCCCGTTCACCAACGCGGCGTCTCTGGCGTTCAACGTGAAATCGGAGCCCCAAACCGTACAGGTCCCCGGCCCGAGGTTGCCGCGCGCGTAGCGCAGCAACCTGTCCCCGATTTCCTCGCCCGCGGCCAGGACCGACACCCCGAGGCAATCGAGCATGGCCAGCTTGGCGTTGGACAGCACGTTCGGGGGGAGCCTATCCAGGCTCAGGGACATGGTGAATTCGGCGATCTGACGGGACAGGCCCTCCTTCCTTGTACTTGAGCATTCGTCCACGGAGTTCTCTCCTTTCGCGCCGGATCACTCCTTGATGATCTTGGCCATCGCCTTTCGGGATTCCTCCGGCGCCGACACGATTTGCTTGATAAGCTCCTGTACTTCTTCCCCCTTCAGCGGCTCGTCGTCCACGTAGCCGATCTTCCTTGCCTCGGCGAGGTACTGCGGGTCGTGGACGGTGGCCCAAAAGGCATCCCGCAGGATCTTCACCACGTGCTTGGGAGTACCCGGGGGAGCCAGCATCGGGTAGGCGTTGCGGTACGTAAACGTCAGCATCTCCGCGATGTCCTTCGATTCGGCATCCGGCGCGAGCTCGATCAGGGTCGGTATGTCGGCAAGCTCGGGATGCCGCTTCGTCGCCACCTGAACGAGCACCGAGACGAACGGCGTCTTGCTTCCCAAGCGCGCGAACCACTGTCTCTTTCTCGTCTTGGCCGAACTCCAGACGAAGCCGCAACGCATGTCCGCCTCGCCCTTCTCGATGGCGAGGTCGATGGCCGCACCCCCCTGGTAGCCCACCACTTGCCGGGTGTTGAGACCGGTGAACTTCCGCACCATCTTGCCGATGGCCGCACCCGTGCTGGTGGCGCCTGCCTCGGCGTCGCGCAACTGCGTCTTCTTGGAACGCGCGACCGCCTCCTCCAGATTCGCTCCGACGCGGTCGATGCGGCCCACGCAGATCGCGGTGGCCGTGGTCAGGTTTCCCATCCAGTTGAACTTGTCGGCTTCGAAGCGCGCGGCCGGATCGCCGATGGCGTGCTGGAGACCGGTGCCCCGGATGATCTCCGCGATGGTGAGGCCATCCGGCTTGGCGATGTTGTAGAGGTAGTTGCGCGCGCGCAGACCGCCGCCCCCGCTCCTGTTCTGTACGATCAGTTTCGGGTTGCCCGGTATGTGCCGGGACGCGTGCCTCGCCCACAGCCTCGTCCTGATGTCATTCCCCGCGCCGGGCCCGGAGCCCACGATGACGAGGATGGTCTTGCCCTCATAGTACGGCTTGGTCTGGGCCTCCGCCGTTTCCGGCGCGCCCGGCATCGCCCCCTGGAGCAGCCAGACCGCAGCCGCAAGCATCAATATCTTGCTCGCCCGCTTCATGGTGTGCCTCCTTTCAGAACGGTTGGAGATGCTACCCTCATTTGGCACCGGAAGACGATCTTCGTGAGGCTTCAGGACCGGCAACCCCTGTTCAATCCGGTTCCACGTTGCCCTCGACCGCCTCGTCCGTGGTTCTCAGCCTCTTGTACACGCTGAAGGAAACACTTCCCAGCAATATCAACGCCATGACCACGATGGTGGGCTGGAGAAGCCAGCCCGCCCCGTAGGCGCCGATCGAGATCCCGAGGTAGCGCTCGGCCAGGCGCCCCAGGACGAGCCCCAGGACGAATGGCGCCCTGGGCCATGCGAAGAGGACCATGAAATAGCCGAACACGCCGAATACCAGGGCTACCACGATATCCGCGAAATCGTTGTTCGCCGCAAAGGCACCGAGGAATACGAACACCACCAGCACCGGGATGAGCAGATTCCCGCGGATAAAGGTGAGCTTGACCAACTGACTGAGGAAGAGGAACGCCACGCCGGCGGCGAGAACGTTGGAGATGACCAGTATCCACACCATCGCGAGGGTCACGTCGAGGTGCTTGGTCAGCATATCCGGACCCGGTGTCAGGCCGACGATCAGAAAGGCTCCCAGGAGAATCGCCATCCCGGTGGTGCCCGGAACTCCGAAGGCTACCGTCGGGATGAGGTTCCCTCCCTCCTTCGAATTGTTCGCGGCTCCCGGCCCCAGTACGCCCTCCACAGCGCCCTTGCCGAAGCGGTTCTTGTCCTCCGAACTCTGCACCGCGTGGGCGTAAGCCATCCACTGGGAGACGCCGCCTCCAACGCCGGGCACGGCCCCGACCATGACTCCGATCATGCCGCAGCGCATGGTGAGCCAGAAATGCCGGAAAGTATCCTTGACCCCCTCCATCACCCCGCTGATCTTCTCCACCTTCGCCTCGGCGATGCTCGTACCCCGCACCGCCAGATCCACGATCTCGGGAATCGCGAAGAGGCCCACGACCACGGGCGCCAGACTCAATCCCTCCCAGAGGTAGATGCTCCCCATGGTGTAGCGCAGGGTGCCGGTATGGTCTTCGATGCCCACGGCCGAGACGGCGAGGCCGATGCCGCCGGCCAGGATCCCCTTGCTAAGCGAAGCACTGCTGAGAGTGGCGAGGAAGGTGATCCCGAGAATGGTGAGCATGAATAGCTCGGGAGCGCCGAAGAACAGCACGAGAGGCCGCATGATCGGGATGGAGATGGCCAGGATGAGCGCCCCCTCCAGGCCGGCCACGAGGGAGCTCATGAGGGCGGCCCCCAGGGCCCTTCCCGCCTGGCCGTTCTTCGTCATGGGATAGCCGTCCATGATGGTCGCCGCCGAGGTCCCCTCGCCGGGGATGCCGAAAAGGATGGAGGTGATGTCGCCCGTCGTCCCGGTGATGGCATGCATGCCGAGGAGGAAGCAGAAGGCCGCAATGGGCTCCTGGATCGCGTAGGCGAAGGGGAGCATCAGCGCCAATGTGGTCAGACCGCCCAGCCCGGGCAGAATCCCGACGACGAAGCCGACCGCTCCCCCGATCAACAGGAATCCGAACGCGGGCCAGGACAACACCTGGAACAAGCCACTGATGGCGGCCTCAATCACCTCGTACCCCGGAAGTTCGCCGATGTGTCACGGAGCATCGTTTCGTCAAAGCCCCAGCCAGAAGTAGAGTTTCCCCTCGGGCAAGGGGAGCCGAAGCACCTGGTCGAAGAGGCCCCAGTACAAGAGCCAGACCACGCCGGTCATCGCGATGGAGAGAACCCACCCTTCGCCCGACTTGACCTTGAGATAGAGAAATACGAACGGCGGTATCGTTACGGAGAGACCCACGAGCCAGCAAGCCAGGACGAACCCGAAGATCCACGCGAAAATATCGATCGTCCGCCGCCGCGCAATGACGGGATCGACGTCCTTCGTGAACTGAATGTCCGCCGGGGTAGCTCCCGTGTCGGGTTCGGGCAAGGGAACGCGATCTCCCCTACCCTCCTTCAAGTCAATGAGGACATGGAAGGCGGCCATCGCGAGCATGGGCACGCCGATCACCAGAGGATAGAGCTTGGCTTTGAAGGGCCACCCCCATGCCCCCCAGATCACGAGGCCGAAGAAGAGGAGCACTAGGAAACCGAAGATGGTGTGCGGCCGAATCTTCATGAGCGCCTTCCTGGCCACGGAGATTGATTACGGCGGCCGCGATTGTATAAAGACCTGAGCGAAACGGTCAAGGACCGATTTGAGCGCCATTTTCTCAAGGCAGACCCGCAACAGACACCAAGGAGGAAGGAATCTCACCATGCGCGCAAGCACCGAGAGGAAGACGAAACGCTGGCAGGAGCAACGCTGGGTACTGGACCAGGTCATCAAGGTGAGCGGTCTCGACTTCGACCAGGGGCGGTCGCACAAGATGCTGCGGAACTGCGGTCCGGGCATCGCCGGAGAGCTGCGCGGCATAGGTCAGCGGGTACAGAAGTTCACGGACTTCCCGCGGGAGTTCTCCCGCGCAGCGGAGAGCCGGGAGAAGCGGGCGCGGGCGGCGGAGGCGCTGGGGCACACAGTGGAGGCGCGCGAGCACTACTACGTGGCGGCCACCTACTACACCGCGGCCCAATGGGGCATCTTCGAGGACGGGAACCCCAAGCGCGTGGCCTGGGCGGAGAGCAAGCGCGACTGCTACGACCGCTACATCAAGTTCGCCGACCATCCCATCGAGCGGGTGGACCTGCCGGTGCCCGGCGGGCAGATGGCGGCGCTGCTGCACCTGCCGCGCAAGCCGGCGCCCGGCGAGCAACTGCCGTGCATCCTCTACCAGCCGGGAATGGACGGCGTGAAGGAAGACAACCCGCTCATGGGCGACCCGCTGCTGGACCGCGGCCTGGCGATCCTCTCCATCGACGGACCTGGGCAGGGCGAAACCCGCGAGCGCGGCATCACCTGCACGGCATCGAACTGCGAGGACGGCGCCAAGGCTGCCTACGCGTACCTCAAGACCCGCCCGGAGATCGACAGCGAGCGCGTAGCGGTGTTCGGCTCCAGCATGGGCTCCTACTGGGGCACGCGCATGGCCGCGGCCGAGCCCGGCTTCAAGGCGTGCGCGGTGGCCGGCGTGTGCATGGAACCCAGCCAGTACACCATCTTCAACACCGCCGCCCCGAGCTTCAAGCTCAACTACATGTACATGTCCGGCTACGACGACGAGGCCGCGTTCGACGAGTTCTGCAAGACCCTGACCCTGGAGGGGGTCGCCGCGAAGATCCGCTGCCCGTACATGGTGGTGGCCGGGGAAGACGACGAGCTCTGCCCCATCGAGTTCGTCTACGACGTCATGGACGAGGCCACTTGCCCCAAGGTGCTGTACGTCTACGAGGGCGAGCGCCATTCCATCCGCAACCCGGCGGCTCGGATCATCATTATCGACTGGCTCAAGGACTGCCTCGACGGCAAGCCGGTCACGTCCGAGAAGGTCTACGTGGAGATGAACGGCAAGGAGACGCGGACGCGGTTCTGACGTGTCCTGAAGCCGAGCGCGTCAACGAGGTTCCTTGACAGCCCTGTCCTGACGTGGTTCATTCTGCGTCAGCCTTCGACTGACGCAGATTCGCCGAAACCGCCCCTTCACCGGTTACGACGCAAAATCCCGGCCAAGTCCCGCGGGCTGCAAATCAATTCAATTCACGAGGAGAGTTCGTCCCATGCAGATGTTCATTGCAGGCGAGTACACGGATACGGCAAGCGGCGAGACCACATCCATCTACAACCCGGCCACCGGTGAGTTGGTGGACACCGTTCCCAAGGGCACGGCGGAAGACGTCCAAAGGGCCGTGGCGGCCGCGGCGGAGGCGGCCGTGGAATGGGGCAAGTTCGCCCCCTCCAAGCGCGGCGAGTGCCTGTCCGAGGCCGCGCGTCTCGTGCTGGAGAACGAGAAGGAACTCACGCAGCTCCTCACCAAGGAGCAGGGCAAGGCGCTGCGGGAGTCGGTGCTGGAGATCCGCCGCTTCGCCCACACCCTGGAGCACTACGCCGGCATGGCCAAGACCCTGCGCGGCGGCTACGTCAAGCTCGCCGACGGGCGCTACGGCCTCATCATGCACAAGCCCATGGGCGTGGTGGGCTCCATCGTGCCGTGGAACTTTCCGGTATCGCTGATGGGCAACAAGGTGGGACCGGCGCTCCTCGCGGGCAACGCCATGGTCATCAAGCCCGCCAGCACTACGCCGCTGACCGCCACCCGGTGCGTCGAGCTGGTGCAGAGGGCGGGGCTTCCCAAGGGCACCATCAACATGGTCACCGGACCGGGCGGCGCGGTGGGCGAGGAGATCCTCCGTAACCCGGTCATCCGCAAGGTGGGCTTCACCGGCGCCACCGATACCGGCAAGCGGATCATGGAAGTGGCCTCCCAGGAGGTCAAGCGGGTGACCCTGGAGCTGGGCGGCAGCGACCCCATGATCGTTTGCAGCGACGCCAACATCGACCGGGCCGTGAGCGCGGCCTCGGTGGGCCGCTTCTTCAACTGCGGCCAGGCCTGTCTGGCGGTGAAGCGCCTCTACCTGTACGACGAGATCTACGACGAGTTCGTCGGGAAACTGGTGGAGAAAGTGCGCAAGCTGCGGGTGGGCAACGGCCTCACCAAGGGCACCATGCTCGGACCGCTGCATACCAAGGGACAGCGCGAAGAGGTGGAGGAGCAGGTGGAGGACGCGGTGCAGAAGGGTGCCAAGGTGCTGGTGGGCGGCGACCGCCCCAAGGGCGACGAATACGACAAGGGCAACTTCCTGAACCCGTCCATCGTGGTGGATGTCGACCCCAAGTCCAAGCTGCTGTCGGACGAGGTTTTCGGACCGGCCCTGCCGGTGGTGCGGATCAGGAACCTCGAAGAAGGTCTGGCGCTGGCCAACGACTCCATCTTCGGACTGGGCTCCTCGGTGTGGACCCAGGACGTCGACAAGGCCATGTACGCGGCCGAGAAGCTCGACGCCGGCTACACCTGGGTCAACTCCGCGCAGATCATCTACGACGAGCTCCCCTTCGGCGGCGTCAAGCAGAGCGGCGTCGGCAAGGAGCACGGCAACGAGGCCGTGGAGCACTACAGCGAGGTCAAGTCCGTGGTCATGGCCACGGAGCAAACTTCCGAGATGGTGGGAGGCGAATAGGCCGAACCCGCAACGCCAGCAGGAAGACGAGAGTGTAGGGCGGATTTCAAATCCGCCCGCGCCCGTATCGCGCTCTCGGGCCGGTACGGGCTCCGAATCGAAACGAGCATGACGGCCCCGCGACTCGAACTGCCGGATCCCTACAACGCCGCGACCACGTTCGTCGACGACAACATCGCCGCCGGCCGCGGCGAGCGCACTGCTATCCTGCACGAGGACGAGCGGTACACCTACCGGCAGGTCCAGGAGGCGGTGAACCGCGCCGGCAACGCATTCCGCGCCCTCGGCCTGGACACCGAGCAGCGCGTCCTGCTGGTGCTGCCCGACAGCCCGCAGTTCGCCTTCGCCTTCTTCGGCGCCATCAAGATCGGCGCCGTCCCCATACCCGTCAATCCCTGGATGCACGCGGCCGACTACGAGTACCTGCTCAACGACAGCCGCGCGCGCATCGTCGTGGTGCACGAGTCCGCGCTGCCGGAGATCGAGGCCATCGGCGCGCGGCCGCGCCACCTGAAGCACGTGGTGGTGGTGGGGACGCCGCGCGGCGAAGCCACCGGGTGGGACGCGCTCATGGAGGGGCAGCCGGTTGAGCTCGCGGCCGAACCCACCGGGCGCGACGACGTGGTCATGTGGAACTACACCTCGGGCAGCACGGGCAACCCCAAGGGCGCGGTCCACCTCCAGCACGACATGATCACCATCACGGACCTGTTCGTGAAGCCGGTGCTGGGCATGACCGAGGACGACGTCTGCTTTTCCGCGTCCAAGCTGTTCTTCTCCTACGGGCTGGGCAACTCCCTCTACTTCCCCTTCCGTTTCGGTGCCGCGGGCGTATTGTGGCCCGAGCGGCCCGATCCGGAGAAGATCCTGCAGACCATCGAGCGCTACCGTCCGACCTTCTTCTTCTCGGTGCCGACGCTGTACGCGCGCATGCTGCGGGTGGAGAAGGAGTATGATCTCGGCTCTCTCCGGATCTGCCTTTCGTCGGGCGAGCCGCTGCCCCCGGCGCTGTTCCACCAGTGGCGCGACAAGGTCGGCGTGGAGCTGCTGGACGTGGTGGGCTCCACCGAGGCCACCCACGACTTCCTCGCCAACCGGCCGGGCCGGGCCAAGGCCGGCAGCAGCGGCGAGGTGACGCCGGCGTTCGTTGCCAAGGTGGTGGACGACGAGGGGCGCGAGGTGCCCAACGGCGAGGTGGGGAACCTGTACGTGGCCGGCGACGCCACGGCGCCCTACTACTGGAACAAGCACGAGCAGACCCAGCGCACGATGCAGGGCGAGTGGCTCCGGACCGGCGACACCTACTACCGCGACGACGACGGCTATTTCTGGTACTGCGGCCGCTCCGACGACATGCTCAAGGTGGGCGGCCTGTGGGTCTCGCCCATCGAGGTGGAGAACGCGCTGATGGAGCATCCGTCGGTGCTGGAGGCCGCGGTGACCGGCGAGGCCGACGCCGACGGGCTCATCAAGCCCAAGGCCTACGTCATCCTCCAGAACGGGCAAGACGGCACCGACGCGCTGCGCCAGGCGCTGCAGGACTTCATCAAGGGCAGCCTCGAGCCGTACAAGTACCCGCGCTGGGTGGAGTTCGTGGACGATCTGCCCAAGACCGTCACGGGCAAGATACAGCGGTTCAGGCTCAGGGAAGGCAATTCGTGATCCAAACGGGGGTTCCATGGACGACTTGGTAGCGTTGCGGGACAAGGTGGCCATCTCGTGCAACATCCTGGCCATCGAGGGACACTGGGACAACATCCTGGGACACGTGTCGGCGCGGGTGCCGGGGGAGAACGCCATGCTGATGAAGCCCCACAGCTACGGCTTCGAGGAGATCCGCCCCTACCACATCATCAAGGTGGACTTCGACGGCACCAAGATCGAGGGCGACTATGAGCGCCACTCCGAGGTGTTCATCCACACCGAGATCTACAAGGCGCGGCCCGACGTGAACTGCGTCATCCACAGCCATCCGCCCTACGCCACGGCCTTCGGGTCGCTGAGGCAGCCGTTGCGCCCGGTGAGCCACGAGGGCTCCATCTTTCACGACGGGCTGCCGCTGTTCGACTACACCACGATCCTGATCCGCACGCCGGAGCTGGGCGTGAAGCTCGCCGAGAAGCTGGAGGGGGCCCGCGCCGTGCTGATGAAGAACCACGGCACCACCGTGGTGGCCGAATCGGTGGAGACCGCCACCCTCTACGCCATCTTCCTGGAAAAGGCGTGCCGCATCCAGCTCCTGGCCGCGGCCGCCGGCGACCCTACCTGGAGCAGCGACGACGAGGCGCGCGAGAAGTACGACCAGATCTACACGCCGCACCGCCTCGGCAGCATGTGGGAC
Source organism: Deltaproteobacteria bacterium (assembly GCA_028818775.1). Lineage (NCBI taxonomy): Bacteria > Pseudomonadati > Myxococcota > Myxococcia > Deltaproteobacteria bacterium. Next base: position 40,871 of record JAPPNE010000072.1, read on the forward strand.
TATTTCGTGCGGCGGGCGAAACGGCTCGCCATCGACTGACCCCGGAGGTAACGAAATGGCCGAGAAACTTCATCTGACGCTGGCGTGCGGCGACTACGAGAGCATCCGCGCCCTCAAGGAAGGGGTGATCCAGCCCGACGGCATCGAGCTCACCGTGCTCACGGACATGGACTCGTCCACCCGGCACTGGCGCATCGCCCGGTTCCGGGAGTTCGACGTGGGCGAGCACTCGGGCTCGTCCTACCTGCTGGCCAAGGACCGCGGCGAGGCGGACGACCTGACCGCCATCCCGGTGTTCCTGCACCGCCGGTTTCGCCACGGCTTCATCTTCGTCAACGCGGACAAGGGCATCCAGTCGCCCAAGGACCTCATCGGCAAGACCGTGGGGCTCAAGAACTGGCAGGCCACCGCGCTCCTGTGGATCCGCGGCACCCTGCAGGACGAGTACGGCGTCTCGTTCACCGACCTGGAATGGCGCGCCGAGAGGGAGGAGGACGTGCCGTTCGATCCGCCGGAGGGACTCCGGATGGAGCGCCTGCCCAAGGGCAAACGGGTCGAGGACATGCTCGTCGAGGGCGAGCTGGACGCGGTCATCCACCCCGACATCCTCGCGCCCATCCTGGAAGGCGACACCCGTGTCAAGCGCCTCTTCGACGATCCCAAGCAGGTGGAGATGGACTACTTCAAGCGCACCGGGATCTTTCCCATCATGCACACGACCGTCATCAAGCGGGAGATCGTGGAGAAGCATCCCTGGGTGCCCATGAACCTGATGGTGGCGTTCGAGAAGGCCAAGCAGTGGACCTACAACCGCATGGACAACCCCCGGATCGTGCCGCTGGCGTTTTTCCGGGACGCCTGGGAGGAGCAGCTTGAGCAGTTGGGCGAGGACCCGTGGGTCTACGGGCTCAACGACACTAACCGCAACAACTTCGGCACGCTGGCGCGCTACTCCCGCGAGCAAGGCATGTGCAGGAACGAAGCCGACGTGGACGAGCTGTTCCACGAGTCCGTCCGCGGCGAGGAGTGGAAGCTGGCGCGCTCCCGCGGGTAACACCGCCGTCCGATGATCCCTCCGCCCTTCGAGTACCGGGCGCCCGATTCACTTGCCGAAGCCCTCGCGCTGCTGCGCGAGCACGGCGACGAGGCGCGGCTCATGGCCGGGGGGCAGTCGCTCCTGCCGATGCTCAAGCTGCGGCTGGTGCGTCCGGCGGTCATCGTCGACATCGGCGGCCTCCGGGAATTGACCGGCGTGGCCGAAGACGCGGACGCCGTGCACATCGGCGCCCTGGTCACGGAGCGTATCCTCGAACGCACCTTCCGGCAGAGCCTGCCGCTCATTGCCGAGGCCGCCGCCGGCATCGGGGACATCCACATCCGCAACCTGGGCACCCTGGGCGGCGCCCTGAGCCAAGCCGACCCCTCGGGTGACCTGGCCCCGGCGGCGCTTGCGCTGGAGGCGAACCTCACGGCCCAATCGACCCGCGGAAGCCGCGCCATCGCCGCCCGCGATTTCTTCACCGGACCGTTCGAGACCTGTCTGGCCGAGGACGAGATCGTAACGTCCGTGGACGTGCCGCGGCCCGAGGGTGTCTACGGCCACGCCTATGTCAAGATGGCGCGCCGCGCCGGCGACTACGCGGTGGTGGGAGCGGCGGCGCTCGTGAGCCTGGCACCGGACGGTACATGCCAGGACGCCCGCATCGCCCTGTGCGCCGTCGGCCCCACGGCTTTCATCTGCGAGAATGCGGGAAGATCGCTGCAAGGCACGCGCCTCACCGACGCCGATCTCACGGAAGCCGCCGCACTAGCCGGCAAGGCCGCCGACCCGGTCAGCGACGTCCACGCATCCGCGGAGTACCGCAAGGAGATGACCCCGGTGGTCGTCGCCCGCGCCCTGACCCAAGGGCGGGAAAGAGCTCGGGTGCCGCACCAACGCCCCTAAACGTCATTCCCGCGGAAGCGGGAATCCAGGGGTTGGGCGGGGCAAACGGGCGTGTCCCCCGCCTCACCCCGCCTGGATTCCCGCTTCCGCGGGAATGACGAATTCGGGGCATGGCGCCATTCACAACGGACTATGCAACGCATCACCGTCACCACCACGATCAATGGCACTGACTACTCCTTCGAGGTGGAGCCGCGCCTGCTGCTGGTGGACCTGATCCGCGACAAGGCCGGGCTCAAGGGCACTCACGTGGGGTGTGACACCGGCAACTGCGGCGCCTGCACGGTTCTCATGAACGGGCTCACCGTGAAGTCGTGCCAGGTGCTGGCGCCCCGCGCGCGCGGGGCGGAGATCCGCACCGTGGAAGGCCTGGCCCGGGACGGGGCGCTTCATCCGGCCCAGGAAGCGTTCTGGGAATGCGACGCGCTGGAGTGCGGCTTCTGCACGCCGGGCATGCTGATGACCACGGTGGCGTTCCTGGAAGAGAATCCGCACCCGTCCGACGAAGACATCCGCCGGGCCTACTCCGGCAACCTGTGCCGCTGCACCGGGTACCTCAACATTATCAAGGCGGTGAAGCGGGCGGCCCTTCGACTTCGCTCCGCTGGCGCGCCGCTACGCTCAGGGTGAACGGAGAGGATACACTAGAGCCGGACGATCATGGCGAACTACGTCGGCAAGAGCATCAAGCGCAAGGAGTCCTTCGACTCGATCCAGGGGAAGAATACGTACATCGCCGACGTCGACCTCCCCGGGATGCTCCACGCCTGCATCCACCGGAGCCCCTACGCGCACGCGCGCGTGACCCGGGTGGACCTCTCGGACGCGCTCGCGCAGCCGGGCGTGGTGGCGGCCTTGAGCGGCGCGGACATCCGGCGGCTGTCGCGCCCCATGGCGCCCTTTCCGTTCACCCGCACGCGGCCCTACACCAGCGACTACCCGCGGGTGCGCTTCGCGGACCACTACTGTCTGGCGGTGGACCGGGTACGGCACGCGGGCGAGGCCGTGGCGGTGGTGGTGGCGGTGGACCGCTACGCCGCCGCGGACGCGGCCGAGGCGGTGCGCGTGGAATACGAGCCGCTGCCGCCGGTGGTGGACGTGGAGGCCGCGCTGGAACGGGGGTCCGTCCGGCTCTACGAGGAGTGGGGGGACAACATCCAGTACGAGTTCCGCTTCAGCGAGGGGCCGGTGGACGATCTGCTCGAATCGTCCGCGGTGGTGGTCCGCGAGCGCATCGTGCAGCACCGCTATACCGGGACGCCGCTGGAGACGCGCGGCGTCATCGCCAGCGTGGACCAGCGGGACAACCTGCTGACGCTGTGGTCCTCGACCCAGGTGCCGCACGCGCTCCCGAACCTCGTGCTCGACACCCTGGGCCGCGGCGACCTCAAGATCCGCGTGATCTCGCCCGCCATGGGCGGGGGCTTCGGCATCAAGTGGGCCTTCTACCCCGAGGAAGTGCTGATGCCGCTCCTGTCCCTCCGGCTCGACCGCCCGGTGGGCTGGCGCGAGAGCCGGAGCGAGCACATGGCGGCGTCGCACCACTCCCGCGCCCAGGTGGACTACGCGGAGGCGGGGTTCGACGAGTCCGGGCGCATCACCGCCCTCAAGACCAAGGTCATCGTCGACTTGGGCGCCGCTTATCCCAGCGGCGGCACCTCCCTGGCCTTCGTCACCGCCAACTTCATTCCCGGGCCCTACCGCGTCGAGAACTACGCCACTACTTCCTTCGGGGTGGTCACCAACAAGACCGCCGCCGGCCCTCACCGGGCCAACGGCAAGGCCGAGTCCAACTTCATCATGGAGCGGGTGATGGACCGGGCCGCCCTGGAGCTGGGTCTCGGCAAGGACGAGATCCGCCGCCGCAACCTCATCCAGCCCCACGAATTTCCCTACACCTGCGTCACCGGCTCCACCTACGACAGCGGCGACTACCCCGCGTGCCTGCGCAAGGCGCTGGCGGAGGCGGACTACGCCGGCCTGCTGGCGGAGCGCGACCGGCTGCGCCGGGAAGGGCGCTACCGGGGCGTCGGCCTGGCCTTCATGCTCGAACCCCTCAGTTCGCTCCGGCCCAATGCCTACAACGCCGGCTACGAAACCGTGACGGTGCGACTGGATCCCGTGGGCAAGGCCTGGGTGTTCTCGGGCGACATGAACATGAGCGCGAGCCACAAGACCACGCTCTCGCAGGTGGTGGCGGACGGGCTGGGCGTGCGCTTCGAGGACGTTCAGGTGTTCGAGGGCGACAGCGCCCTGGTGTCGTCTTCCAGCGGGTCCTACGCCAGCCGGTTCTCGACGGTGACGATTTCCGCCGCCATGAAGGCGTGCGAGGCGGTGCGGCGGAAGATGCTGGCCATCGCCGCCCACACGCTGCGTTGCCATCCCGAGGCACTCGAGTGCGCCGGCGGCATGATCCTGGACCGGACGAGGCCGGGGGTGGCGCTCACGGTCAAGGAAGTGGCCAATATGGCCTACTACTCCATCAACCAGCTCCCCGGGAACATGGACCCGGGGCTCCACGACACCCACTACTTCATCAACCCCAACACCAGCTTCGAGCCCGACGCCAAGGGTCGCACGTCCAACTTCTCGACGTTCCCCTATGCGATGCACGTGGCCTACGTGGAGGTGGACGCGGGCACCGGCGAAACCACGATCCTCAAGTATCTGACCGTGGACGACTCCGGCAACATGGTGAACCCCATGATCGTCGACACCCAGATCACCGGCGCCATCTCCCACGGCGTCGGGGGCGCGTTTCTCGAAGAGCTGGTGTATGACGAGCAGGGACAGCTCCTTTCGGGCACCTTCGCCGACTACCTGATTCCGTCGGCCATGGAGATGCCGGACCTGGAGATCCATCACATGGTGACGCCCATGCCCTTCACGCCGGGCGGGTTCAAGGGCGTGGGGGAGATCGGCGCCATCGGCCCGCCGGTGGTGCTGGCCAGCGCCATCGAGGATGCGCTGGCGCCGCTGGGGGTCAAGATCATGAGTCTGCCGCTCAAGCCGGAGAACATCTGGCGGGCGATACACGAAAGACAAAACGCAACAGGAGAACGGAAATGAGCGACGCAGGGAACGGTTTCACGGAACGGGCGACCCGCGAGTTGGCGCGGGTGGCGGCGGTCTTCGCCGCGGGGGAGGCGGAGATCGCCGACACCTATTTCAACTGGGACCAGCGGGACCGCGACAAGGAGGTCCTCTGGCTCACCAAGCAGGCGGGCCGGGAGATCGAGAGCACCTTCACCGGGTTGAAGGAGATCGTCGAGAAGGTCGGCGGCGACCTGACGGCGTCGGACCGGTACTGGGTCGACCGGTGGGGCGGCGACGTCGACCGCAACTGGCTGGAGGAGAACCTCTGGCGCACCAAGCAGGAGCTCAACCACGGCAACCGATGCGTGGACATCATCGAATGGCTTACCGGCGAGCCCGTGGACATCAAGGAAGTGGTGCGCCGCTACAACCGCTGGACCCCCGATCCGTCGCTGCCCGACATGAAGGAATGGGTCCGGCTGGCGGAGGTGTTCAAGGAGCAGGAGGCCCGCCAGGAGCCCTGGGCGCGGCTCATCAACTCCCAGGGGCTGCTCGAAGGCGGCAGTTGCGGCCTGTTCTACGCCGCCTCCCAGTTGAGCGGCAGCGAGCTCAACGACCGCCTGTCCGAGGCCTTCACCGTGGTGCTGGACGACGAGCGCGGCCACGGGCCGGCCAACATCTACCAGATCGCCGACGCCTTCACCCAGCAGGAGGCGGTGGACGGCGCCCGGGGACTGATGGTGGAGCGCGGCATCCAGCGCCTGCGCATGCGCAACGAGCAGTTCAGCTATCCCATCGACGAAGCGCGCATCCAGGACATCGCCGCCGGCAACATCGGCCTCGACGTGACCAAGGCGATCTGGGGCGAGACCCTGGCGAAGTTCATCGACTGACGCCATTAGGGACGCTGGCGTGGCATCCCACATCGACCTTGAGAACAAGGACGGCATCGCCTTCATCACGCTGAACCGGCCCGAGCGGCTCAACGCCATGAACGAGGCCATGTGGGCGGAGCTGGGGCGGGTGTGGGACGCCTTCGCGGCGGACCCGGCGCTGCGGGTGGCGGTGGTGAGCGGCGCCGGGGAGCGGGCGTTCTCCACCGGAATGGACCTGAAGGAGCGGGCGGTGGCCGGGGACCCCCGGGCGCGGGAGTTCTGGACCTCCGCGCTGGCGCGTGACCCCGGCCGCCGGGAACCGGTGTGGAAACCCATGATCGCGGCGGTGCACGGCTACTGCCTGGCCGGGGGCTTCGAGATCGCCCTGTCCTGTGACATCCGCATCTGCAGCGAGGATGCCACCTTCGGCCTGCCGGAGATCAAGCGGGGGTTCTTCCCGGGCAGTTCGGGCACCGTGCGGCTGCCCCGCATCGTGCCGTTGGGCATGGCCCTGGAGATGCTCTACACCGGCGCGTCCATCTCCGCCGACGAGGCGTTCCGCTGCGGCTTGGTGAACCGGGTGGTGCCGCGGGACGAACTGTTGCCGGCGACCGAGAAGCTCGCCCGGTCCATAGCCGACGGCCCGCCACTGGCGCTGCAGGCGCTCAAGGAGGTGGTGCTCCGTAGCCTCGACCTGCCGCTTGCCGACGCCATCCGCTTCGAGGCTGGGTTCCGCGCCATGGTGGGCGGGACCGAGGATGCCCGTGAAGGCCCGCGCGCCTTCAGCGAAAAGCGCAAGCCGAGTTTCAAGGGCCGCTAGATGTACCAGGACCTCCGCGAATACCTCCACCTGCTCGACCGTCAGGGGCTGCTGATGCGGGTAGCCGCCCCGGTGGACAAGGACACGGAGCTGCATCCGCTGGTGCGCTGGCAGTTCCTGGGATTGCCGGACCACCAGCGCAAGGCCTTCCTGTTCGACAACGTGGTGGACGCCAAGGGGCGGCGCTACGAGACCCCGGTGGTGCTGGGGGCGCTGGCTTCCAACGAGGCCATCTATGCCCTGGGCATGGGCTCCGAGCCGGGCAGGAGCTTCGAGAAGTGGTCCGCGGCGGTGGCCGCGCCGCTGGCGCCGGAACTGGTGGAGACCGGCCCGGTGAAGGAGGAGATCCACGTCGGCGACGGTCTCCTGGAGCACGGCGGCCTGGACGAGTTCCCGGTGCCCATCTCGACGCCGGGCTTCGACAACGGGCCCTACTTCACGGCGTGCCACTGGATCACCAAGGACCCGGAGACCGGCATCCGCAACGTCGGCAACTACCGCGGCCAGATCAAGTCCCCCACCAAGACGGGCGTCTACCTGATCAGCGCGCAGCAGGACTTGGCCGTCCACTGGAACAAGGCCAGCGCCCTGGGACAACCGCTGCCCGCGGCCGGGGTCATCGGCGCGGTGCCGTGCCTTTCCTACGTGGCGGTGCAGAAGATCGCCTACGGGGTGGACGAGCTGGGGGTGGCCGGCGCCATCCTGGGGCGCCCCATGCCGCTGGTCAAGTGCGAGACCGTGGACCTGGAGGTGCCGGCCAACG
>JAPPNE010000073.1 GCA_028818775.1 Deltaproteobacteria bacterium
CGTTTTGCTACCTCGAGCATGGTGGTGTCGCGATATCCGCGCTCGGACAGAACCTTGGCCGCGACGTCGAGGATATGACCCCGGCGCGGTGCGCGGGATGACTTTTTCACTCACGCCTCCCTCCGGCAACGCCTTCGATCCTTCCGGACCAAATCTAACAGAACCCGTAGGTGTGTCAATATCGCCGTACTTCCAGGTACCCGTAAAGCCGTTCTCTGGTGCTGGAAACATGCGAAACATTCTCACTCGGGCGTCTTGACGCGATTTTGACGCGATACGTGTCATTTTAGATAGGGTTTCCCCAAGGCAATCGGCGGCACCGCGCGTCCGAAAAACCCCGCCAGCAGCACCACCGTGAGGACATAGGGCAGCATCGGGATGAGGGCGGCCGGGAGCCTGAGCCGTCCCTGGTCGCAGGCGCCGCCGAGGGCGGTGATCAGAAACTCCATCGCGTTGCCGTCGCCGCAGAACACAGCCACGCCTTCCAACCTCGGCGTGTACGTGTCGAGGAATCCGAAGAGGAGGCAGGCCAGCAGCGCCGGACCGGGCCGCCACTTCCCGAAGATCATCGCGGCGAGGGCGATGTAGCCTTTGCCGGCGGACATCTCGCGCACGAACCCGGCGCCGTGGGCGATAGAGAGATAGGCTCCGGCGATACCGCAGAGAACACCGGCGAGGAGCACGGCGCGGTAGCGCAGCCAGGAAACCGAGACGCCGGCCGTCTCCACGGCCTCGGGTGCCTCGCCGACGGCGCGCAACCGCAACCCGAAGGCCGTGCGGTAGAGCAGCCACCAGACCGCAAGGACGGCACCCAGGCCGACGTAGACCAGCACGTTGTGCCCCGAGATCAGTTCGGCGTAGAGCGGGCCCGCCATCGGCACTTGGGCCACGGCGTCCACCCCGGGCAGGCGGATGGGGCCGAAGCGCTCCGACGGTCCGAGATCCGGCGTCTGCCCGCCCTGCTGGAATAGCGCAATCCCCACCACGACCGTCAGGCCGGACGCCAGGATGTTTACGGCAAGGCCGGAGATGATCTGCTCGCCGCGTTGGGTGATGCAGGCGAACCCGTGTGCGCCGGCGAACAGGACCGCGACCCCGATGGCGGCCGCGAGCCCGATCCAGGGCGAGCCGGAGAGGCTGGCGGCGGCGGCCGCGGCGAAGGCGCCAGCCAGGAGCTTGCCCTCCAGCCCGATGTCGATGATCCCCGACCGCTCGGAGAGAACCCCCGCCATGGCGCAAAGGATCAGCGGGGTCGCCAGCCGGAGCGTCCCGTCGAGCAGGCGCAGGATGTCGACCCAGACGTCAGGCATTGGCGGGCCTCCACCAAGCCGCCAGCCGGAGGAGCCAAGGCACCGGCATGTGCGCGAGGGCGCCCGAGAAAAGGATGATCAGCCCCTGGATGACCAGAACCATCTCCCGGGTGACCGTCTTGAACTCGAAGTCGAGCTCCGCGCCGCCCTGGTAGAGTGCTCCAAACAGAAACGACGCCATGACGATCCCCACTGGATGGTTGCGGCCCATCAACGCCACCGCGATGCCGGTGAAGCCATAGCCCGCCGTGAAGTTGAGGACCAGCTTGTGGTGCACGCCCAGGATCTCGTTGAGCGCCATGCAACCGGCCAGCGCGCCGGAGATGGCCATGGCTGTCACGATCAGCCGGCGCACCGGAACCCCCGCGTAGACCGCCGCCGGCTCGGATTGGCCCATGACGCGCAGCGCATAGCCGAGCTTGGTGCGCCAGATCAGCAGCCAGACGCCGACGCAGGCCGCGAGCGCGAAGATGAAGGAGATGTTGAACGGCGAACGTTCCGCCTCCATCCCGAAGGCGCGCAGAATGTCATGGATAAAGGGAAGCCAGACGGCCGCGTCCAGACTCCGTGTCTGGGGCGACCCCTGCCCGGACATCATCAACATGCCCGAAAGCAGCCAGACGAGGAGCCCCGCGGCAATGAAGTTGAACATGATGGTGGTGATGACGATGTTGCTGCCGCGATGGGCCTGGAGCCAGCCCGGAACGAAGGCCCAGGCCGCGCCGAACCCCGCCGCGCCGCCGACGGCCAGCAAGATCACGACGACGCCGGGCAAGTAGGGATCGAGCGCAATGCCGACGAGGGCAACGCCAAGACCGCCCATCATGGCCTGACCCTCGCCGCCGATGTTGAACAGCATGGCGTGGAAGGCCACGGCCACGGCGAGGCCTGTGAAGATGAAGTTGGTGGTGTAGTAGAGCGTGTAGCCGAGGGAGCCGGGGTGAATGAACGCCCCCTGGGCCATCACCGCGAGCGCCCGCAGCGGATCCTCGCCGATGGCGGCGAAGAGGAGCGCCACCACCGCCAGCGCCAGCAACAGGTTGACGGCCGGGACAACAAAGACATCCATCCAGCGCGGCAGCGGCATGCTAGCCCTGATGTCGAATGGCGTCCTTCGACTTCGCTTCACTACGCTCAGGACGAACGGTGTGAAGAACACATCGCCGCTCGTCCTGAGCGTAGCGAGGTCCGCCGAGCGAAGTCGAAGGAACCCTCACGCCGGCGCCTCGCCCGCCATCATGAGTCCCAGTTGCCCGCGCGTGGCAGCGCCGCGGTCGACCGTGCCGACGACGCGCCCGGCGTGCATCACCATGATCCGGTCCGAGAGCGCGAGGATCTCGTCCAGCTCGGCCGAGACCAGCAGGATCGCGCAGCCCTGCCGCTTGAGGGCGAGGATCTTCGCATGGATGAACTCGATGGCACCGATGTCCACTCCCCGGGTCGGCTGCGCCAGGAGCAGGATGTCCGGGTTTTCCGCGAACTCCCGGGCGATGACCAGCTTCTGCTGGTTGCCGCCGGAGAAGCCGCGGGCGGGGAGCCGGGTCTCCAGGGGACGCACGTCGAAGTCGTTCATGATCGGGAACGCACGCGACTCCATGGCGGCCGGCCACGCCCACATCCCGTCGCCGAAATGCCCGGGATAGCCGAGCATGGCGTTCTCGCGGGCCTCGAACGGCAGCACCAGCCCGCGACGCTGCCGGTCTTCGGGCACATGGGCCATGCGCAGCCGGCGCATGCGCGCGCTGTCCGCCGGGCGCGCGCGGTCGACTCTGCCGCCGGAGAGCGCCAGCCGTCCTTCCTGCATGGGCGCAATGCCCGCCAGCACGTCCAGGAGCACCGACTGCCCGTTGCCGGAGACACCCGCCACCCCCAGCACTTCGCCCGAACGCACCTCGAACGAGACCCGGTCGAGCCGCACCGTGCCGGCGGCGTCGCGCCAGGTGACATCCTCGACCCGCAGCGCTACCGTGCCCGGCGTGCCGGACTCATGCTCGCGATCGAGCGCGACCTTGCGCCCCACCATCAGTTCGGCGAGCTCCACCGGCGTGGTCCGGGCCGGGACCCGGTGGCCGACGATCCTGCCCGCCCGCATCACCGACACGGCGTCGCACACCGCCATGATCTCCGGGAGCTTGTGGGTGATCAACAGGATGGTCACACCGCTGTCGCGCAGGCCTCGCAGGATCTCGAAGAGCCGTTCGGTGTCGGCCGGCGTGAGCACGCTGGTGGGCTCGTCGAGGATCAGGATGCGCGCCCCCCGGCGCAGCGCCTTGAGGATCTCGACCCGCTGCTGCAGACCCAGCGGCAGGTCCTCCACCACGGCATCGGGATCGACGCCCAATCCGATGCTCTGCTCGAGCTCCAGCAGTTCCGTGCGCACCTCCGCGGCGGCGGGCTTCAGCCGCGCGTGCGTCTCCGCGCCGAGCATGACGTTCTCAAGCACCGTGAAGGTGGGCACCAGCATGAAGTGCTGATGGACCATGCCGATGCCGTAGGCGATGGCGTCGGCGGGCGCGGCGATGGCCACGGGCCGGCCGTCGATCTCGATCTCGCCTTCATCGGGCGCATAGAGGCCGTAGAGGATCGAAACCAGCGTGGTCTTGCCCGCTCCGTTCTCGCCGATGATTCCGTGGATGGTGCCGGCCGTGACGTCGAGGTCGACGGCGTCGTTGGCCAGAACCGCGCCGAAACGCTTGGAGATCCGCCTGAGACGGATCGCCGGCGGCGTGCTCCCGCTCACGTGGGAGTCAGCGCTCACGTGAGGATCCGTCCTGGCAGGACCGGAGGTGCCCGTCGCGGCAGAAGTTCCCCCGTCCATCAGAACGGACAGTCGGAGTTGCTCCCGTAGTCGTGCACGGTGATCCGCTTGGCGATGATGTCCTCCTTGGCGCGTTCGACGGCGGCGCGCACCTCGCCGGAGACCAGCGCGGCGTTGTGCTCGTCCTGCGCCCAGTCCACACCGCCTTCGGCGAGGCCGAGGGTCACCACGCCAGCGGTGAACTTGCCTTCCATCGCATCCTTCAGCGTCTGGTAGGCGGCCACGTCCACGCGCTTCAGCATGGAGGTCAGCACGTGGCCCGGCGCGAGCCCGTTCTGGTTCGAGTCCACCCCGATGACGAGCTTGCCGGCATCCGCTACCGCCCGGATGACGCCCAGGCCCGTGGCCCCGGCCGCATGGTAGACGACATCCGCGCCGCGGTCCATCTGCCCGCGGGCCAACTCGGCGCCCTTGGCGGGATCGTTCCACGCCGCCGGCGTCGTTCCGGTCATGTTCCGTAGCACCTCGATCCCGGGGCTGGCTCCCCTGGCACCCTGTACGTAGCCGCAGGCAAACTTGCGGATCAACGGCACATCCATGCCGCCGACGAAGCCGATCTTGCCGGTCTTGGAGGTCAGTGCTGCGGCAACGCCCACGAGGTAGGATCCCTCGTGTTCCTTGAAGGCATACTGGCGGAGGTTCGGCTGGTTCAGCCAGAAGACGTCGATGATCGCGAACTGCCTGTCCGGATGGTCGGCGGCCACCGCGTTAATGGCATCCGCCTGCGAGAAACCCACCGCCAGCAGCACCGTGACGCCGCGCCCCACGAGCCGGCGCATGACTTGCTCGCGTTGAGTCTCGTTCGTGACCTGGAACTCCAGGACGTCGACGCCGGTCTCGTCCACGAACTTTGTTACGCCCCTCCAGACGCCCTCGTTGAAGCTCTTGTCGAACTTGCCCCCCTTGTCGAACACCACCGCGGGCTTGAAATCCGCAGCCCAGGACGCGGAGGAAATGAGGAGTGCCGTCGCGGCGACGAGTAGGATTCTGGTCATGTCGCTCCCCTTGTCGAACTTCGCACCTGCAGACCATATAGAACCATTTCCGGTCCGCGAAGGGAAGTCGATCCCCTGCGTTGGATGGGCGTTCCAACAGATTCCGGCGACCTTCCACGAAGTGTAGAACAAGTCGGGTTTCGTCCACGAATCGCAGATGAGCTTGACAACTTGGCCCTGTCAGGTTATAACCGTACCATCAAGTACGGTAATAAGGAGGAGAGTATGCCGACCAGAAAAAGTGCGACAGCCCTTACCAACGACGAACGGGATTCTCTGTTGGCCGCTGTAATGAGCATGAAGGCAACCGTTGCAAATCCTAGTGCTCCCTCAACACAACGGATTTCCATCTACGACCAGTTCGTGGCGTTGCATTTGGGATGTCTAAACGTCACCGTCCCGGGTGGAAGTACATCCAACATGGGACACCGTGGTCCTGCGTTCCTGCCGTGGCACCGGGAGTTTCTCCTGTCCTTCGAGAAGGCCCTTGTGGGACACGGGTCGTCTACGGGTCTTCCCTATTGGGATTGGACGGACCATGCTGGCACGGCAAACAAGCTATTCGTGAATGACTTTCTGGGGCCCAGAGACGGGCTGATCGGAGAAGGGTACTTTGCTTTTGACGCGCCCGGAACCCAACGAAATAATTTCGCGAGACCGTCATGGTGGCCAAAGAATCTTCCGGGTTGGCAGGTAAGGCCTTCTCTTGCCTATAACCTTGGAACCATCCTTCGCCGAGAACTAGACACCAGAAGCCTTGCCGTCCCGGAGGACGTTCGACGCACGTTGAGTAGACCTGAATTTGAAGACACCGCAATGTCGATGGAAGTTGATCCCATAAACGGAACGCAGACTCGCCAGCCCAAGGGATTCAGAAATAGGCTGGAACGGGGGCTTCGCATGCACAACTATGGGCATGGATGGGTCGGTGGACATATGGGCCATCCATATACTTCACCCAACGATCTCATATTCTTCATGCACCACTGTAACATCGACCGTCTTTGGGCAAAGTGGCAAGACGACGGCCGTCAAGGTAGCCCGTTCTACCCCGGGCCGCAATCAGGGGAAGATGAGGGTCACAAGTTGAACGATGTGATGTGGCCTTGGATTGGAATGAAAACAGGGTACGTATCCAACCTATTGCCGTCAGACTGCCCGATACCCGATTTTTCAGTCCAGCCGGAGAGATCGCCTGCAGATGTGCTCGATCATCGATCACTGGGTTACATCTATCAGTAAGCGTTCGTAGCCTTGCCGAACCCTAGCCTTCAACTACGGTAGATCTGAAGAAACCAGCGACAGGTCGCGGTTTCGTTCCCGGCTCCAACGTCGGCTCGTGGGACGCTGTCGCATCTGTCGCCAGTTTGTAATGCGCGTTGAACCGAAGCCGTGGCGACGACGAATCATCGAATCAGTCAACGCGAGTCCATCAGAACGTGTCTGCTGGCCCACAAGGTCTCAGGTCCTTCGCAACCGTTCCGCCTTCACCGTCTCCTTCCGTCGCGGCTCGGGGAACACATCCGCGGTGCACAGCACATCCACCAGGACCGGCTGGGTCTTGCCCAGGCGCAAGGCTTCGGCGAAAGCGTCCTCCAGCTCGCCGGGCTCGGTGACCCGCAGACCCGCCGCGCCGAAGACGCGGGCATACTCATCGAACGGCGGGTTGCCGATGGCGTCGCCGATGTAGCGTTCGTCGTAATAGAACTTCTGGTAGGCGCGTTCGGAGCCGTAGTTGAAGTTGTTGAGGATGATGCAGGTAGTGGGGATGTGCTCGCGCACGGCGGTCTCCAGTTCGGCGCCGTTGTAGAGGAAGGAGCCGTCACCGCTCAGGGTGACGACGGGGCGGTCCGGGGCGGCGAGCTTGGCGCCGAGGCCCACAGGGTAGCCGATGCCGATGGCGGCGAGTCCCTGGGGCGCCAGCAGGCTCCGCGGGCGTTCGAAGGTCTGGTACTCGTAGACGTAGCCCGGGCCGACGCCGGCGTCGATGGAGATGATGGCGTCCTTGGGGAGGACCTTGCGCAGGGCAGCGTGGGCCCGGCGCGGGTCGATGGGGCGGCCGTCGAAGCGGGCCGCACGGTTCCGGTGCTTGTCCTGCGCGGCGCGCACGGCGGCGGCCTTCCTGAGCCAGCCCACGCGGCCCGCGCCGTTCCGTTTCACCGCCCGCAGCAGCGCCTTGACGGCGACCCGGGCGTCGGCCTGCATGCCCACGTCCGCAGGATAGACCCGGCCGATGTTGCTCCGGTCCTGGGCCACGTGAATGAGCCTGGTTCCGGGAGCGAAGAAGTCCGGGCGCCAGAAGGTGGTGAGGTGGCCTAGGCTGGTGCCCACGGCCAGCACCAGGTCGGCCTGCTTGAAGAAGGCCTGGGCCTCGGGCAGCGCCCCCCGGCCGATGGTGCCCAAGTACAGGGGATAGGACCGGGGCGCGACGTCGTCCCGCCCGGTGGAGGACATGACGGGCGCGCTCAGGCGTTTGGACAGCGCAATGACCTCGTCACTCGCTTCCGACCAGAGGACGCCGCCGCCGGCCAACAGCACCGGCCGGCGCGCCTTCTCGAGCAACCCGGCGGCCGCCGTCACGGCTTCGGCGTCGGGCGCGGGGACAGCCACGTCGCCCCGAAAGAGCCGGCCCATGTCCGGCATCTCCACGCTCTCGTTCAACACGTCCCGGGGAAGGTCCAGGTGCACCGGCCCGGGCACTCCCGTCATGGTGCGCTGGTAGGCCTCCCAGGTCAGTGCCGCCGCCAGCTCGGGCTTGCGCACCTGCACCGACCACTTGACCACCGGCCGGAACATGGCCTGCTGGTCGATCTCCTGGGCCGAATCCCGGAACATGTCCTTGAGCATGGGGGCGCCGGTGATGACCAGCACCGGACTCTGGGCGTGGAAGGCATTGGCCACCCCGGTCAGGAGGTTGGTGGCACCGGGGCCGTTGGTGGCAATGCACACGCCGGGACGGCCGGCAATGCGCGCAAACCCGTCGGCCATCAGGGCCGCGGCCTGCTCGTGGCGCGTGGAGAGAAACTGGATGTCCTCCCGGCCGTACATGCCGTCGAGTATCTCGAGCATGCACGAACCCACGACGCCGATCACCTTGCGGACACCTAGCTGCGCCAGCACTTCGGCAACCGCATGTCCCGCGGTCATTTTCATGATGTGGTTCCTCCAGGGGGTCCGGTGCGCAAGGCGCCAGGTTCGATGCCTTCGAGGCTATCTCCGAACCGTAAAGGAGGCAGGCGGGCAAAACAAGCGTGGACGGACGCCGGCTGAATGGGGCTGCGCCGGCATGACGGATTTCGGCGGATGAATTCCGGCGGGCGAAGACGCGAAGACTACGCCAACGGGTTGCCCTGGACGCCGTAGAGCCGGAGGAACTTCCGCACGGCTCGTTCGGCCTTGTCGTTGATGTCGGCTTCGGACGGTGTCTCGATCACACCGAGCAACCTTCGTGTATAGGCATCTCCAAGGAGGAGCACGAGAAAGGTCTCCGCCGCGTCGTGCACGTCATCGAACTGGAGAACGCCGTGAGCCCGGCACCGTTCCAGATAGCCGGCGAAGGCACGCAACGTGGGATCGCGGCCCAGTTTGGCAACGCTTTCGGCCAACGAGGGCCCCGAACACGCCTCGGAAATCGCAGCCCGGTCAATGGCGACGGCTTTCTCGTCGAGAAGCACTGCCGCCAGTGCCCGGCCGAAGTCGGTCAATACGGACTCGACCGGAACTTCCTTGTCATGATACCCGTTGACCGCCATGCGCATTCGCGCCGCGTTCCGGCGGATCACTGCCTCGAACAGCCCCAACTTGTCCCCGAACCAGGTGTACAGCGTCTCCTTGGAAGCCGAAGCGCGCTGCGCCACTGCAAGCATGGTGGTGTCGCGGTATCCCCGCTCCACGAGGATATCGACCGCGATGTCGAGGATCTGCGCACGGCGAGGTATACGGGAAAAATTCCTTCTTCGACGCTTTTTCGGAGCCTGTTTGATCATAGGAAACAATATTCGCTTTCTTGACGGATAATTTCAACACTCCGTACGGTATGTGCAGGTCAGGTGGCGAACCAAACGTGGCATCCGCCGGGCGCCTCTGGTAAGATCCGGCCTGCATGAACCGGGAGGAGTTCCCGCGGAGCTTCAGCCTCCGCGAGTATCCGTGCCGAGAGGAGCAACTCATGGAACCCAGCGGAATCATATTCACGGAACGCCGGGAGCAGCCCGTCAAGCAGTGGCCCTTCCCCGACAAGAAAGTGGGGCAGGCGAGAAAGGCCCAGCGTCACCCGCTCACTCGCCGGTACATGTTCATGCGGGAGGACCATGACCGCCGCAATCTGCACGACGGCCCGGTGAACCCGGACCGGCTGGAGACCGAGGACTGGGCCGGGGTTACCCGCACCATCAAGAAGGTGGTGCTGGACATGGGCGCGGACATCGTCGGCGTCGCGCCCATCGACGAGTTCGACTTCGTGCGCGGCACCAAACCGCCCGAGGGCCACACGGTGGCCATCTCCTTCGCCATTCACATGAGCTTCGAGGAAATGAAGCGTCTGGGCCCGCTGGCCCAGACCGAGGTTCACAAGGTCTACTACCTGTTGTCCGACGTCACCGTCCGCTTGGCGCAGTACATCCGCGCCTACGGCTACCACGCGGTGGGCTATGCCAACGAGGGCGACCTGCTGTTCATTCCGGTGGCCTGGAAGGCTGGCTTGGGCGAACTGGGGCGCCACGGCTCGCTCATCACCAAGAAGTTCGGCCCGAGCGTGCGGCTGGGCGCTGTCACAACCGAGATGCCGCTGATTCCCGAGGCGCAACCCGCGGACTTCGGCTTCGACGACTTCTGCCTGCGCTGCAACGCGTGCACCAACTTCTGTCCCGGGGATTCCATCGTCCCCCAGAAGCAGGAGGTCTTCGGCACCGTGCGCTGGCACGTGGACACCCCCACCTGCCGTCCTTTCTTCGAGCAGTACGAAGGCTGCAAGGTCTGCCTCACGGTCTGCCCGATCAACGCCCAGACGCCCGTGGCGCCCATGTACAAGAACCTCATGAAGGGACTCATGCGGCGCAAGATCCCCGTGCGGCAGCTCATCGACGAGTGGCGGGCGGAAGGCATCCAGGAGGCCGAGGAGTTCGGCGAGGGCTGGGTTCCGGAAACCGAGGAAGAGAACGGATCCGGCGACGGCCGGTAAGACGGCTCGCCGATCCTTTGGACAGCCACAACAAGGGAGAGTTTCATGTTTTTCGAGCTGCGCCAGTACAAGACGAAGCCCGGCAAGCGCGACGCCTGGGTCAAGACCATGGAAGAGAAGATCATCCCGTTCCACGCGTCCAACGGCGTGGTTGTCTCCGGCAGCTTCACCGGCCGGGATGACGATGACACCTACGTCTGGCTGCGCCGCTTCGACAGCCCGGAGCAGAAGGAAGCGTTCGCCAAGACCATCGCGGAGAGCGACTACTGGAAGAACGAGGTGGTCCCGGACATCCAGGCGATGCTGGACCGGGAAGCCATGGTGGTGACGGCGCTCGAAGCCACCGCCTTGTCGGTCATAAACTGAGGCTCGTCACTTCGACCCCGCCAGGAGCTCGCAGAGCCCCCGGATACTCGTCACACCCTCCAGGCCGGCGATGAGCTCGGCGACTTGCCCGACCTGCTCGGCGTCCAGCGCCCTGGCCGCGCAGGTATCGAACTTCTGCCGCAGCTCCGCTGGGGTCATGGGCTTTTCGGGCCTACCCCGTGAGTGGTCCACGCGGCGGCGCAACTCGCCGCCGTCCTTGAGACGGACCGTCACATCGGCGGGACGGGCGCCGTCCGCGGTATCCACGAGGCCGGCATCCAGCTCCATGACGATGGTTTCCGCGAGGCGCCGGACCGCGGGGTCCGTCGCGGCCTCGTCCGTGAACGTGTCCAGCACCAGCGCCCCGTCCACGAGCGCCCTCGCCAGGATGTAGGGCATGCTGAACTTGGACTCGATGCCGTTGGCAGGTAACGCGTTCATGATCCGGTCGAACACCTGTGAGGTCACGCCCACCCGGATTGAATCCACCTGGTCCGGCCGAAGACCTTCCTGCCGCAGTTCCAGCACGGCGTCCACGGCCGCGTGGGTCAGGCCGCCGCAGGGATACGGCTTGACGCTGATGCCGATGCCGGTGAGGTCGAAGCTGCGGCCGAGAGTCTCGAACGGGCTCGCGTCGCACTCAAGCCCACGGCCGAAGCAGTCGAACACCCCTTTCCCTTCTTCCAGCGCCGCCGGGCTGGAAGTGAAGCCTTGCCCGGCCAGACGCGTTGCCAGCACGCCGTTCTGGGCCGCCAGCCCCGAGTGCAGCGGCTTGGTCATGGTGGCGAAGTTCCACACCATTCCCGACGCCATGGAAGCGGCGATGCCCAGTGCATTGCGCGTTGCGCCGGCGTCCAGACCCGCCAATCGCGCGCAGCAGGCCGCGGCGCCCACCGTGCCGAAGCTCGATGTGGCGTGCCAGTGGCCGTGGGTGGAAAGCTGCGGTATGGAGCGGGCCAGACGCGACACCACCTCGAAGCCCGCCACATAGGCGGCCAGGACGTCCCGGCCTGTAGCCCCCAGCGTCTCTCCCATTGTGAGCACCGCTGGGATCAGGCCGGCGGTGGGCTGCCCCATGAGATAGCTGTGGTCGAAGTCCAGGGCGTGGGCCGAGGTGCCATTGCACAGCGCGGCCAACGTGGCCGAGGTCTGAAATCCATGCCCGATGACCGTGGCCTCGCCGGCCCCGGATTCCTGTCGTGCCATCGCCGCGCAGATCCGCGCGCTCTCCTCGTCCGATCCCGCCAGCGCCACGCCGACGCAGTCCAGGAACGCCGACTTGGCGGCCGCCACGACCTCCGGCGGCAGCCTGTCGAAGTCATTGCCGACGACGAATTCCGATATCCTGTCTGCAAGTCCGTCCATCGTGTGTTGTTCCTTTCCAGCGGCAGCATCGTCACAGCCAGCCGAGGAAGCGGAAAAGTCCCGGCCGATCCGCAAACTGGTCGATGGGGAGGCGCTCCAGAAAGAGGATCCCATCGGGCGTCACCGGCGGCACCTGCGACCGCACCCGGTAGGAACCGCCCGTCTCGTTAAGCCGAAAGCCGTCGTTGGCCAGATCCACCAGACCGTCCTCGCCCAGTCTCCCCAGAATCGCGCGGTCGGCTTCGTCGAAGCGCAACTCGATGTCGCCAGCCCTGAACGCGCGCACCAGCCCCGCCAGCAGCGTCACGACCCTCGGGTCCTCGAAACGGCAACTCGCCACGACGCTCCGGTTCCGGCCGCCCTCAGGCGTTCTGCTCCGGCTCCCGGTTGCGCCGTCCGGGGGTGTGGCCCAGCACCGTGGTGGCGGCGCTGATCATGGAGGTGAGGTCGCTGAGATTGGCGGGGACGATGAGGGTGTTGCCCTCCTTGGCGAGGTTGCCGAAACGCTCCAGGTAGTTCTCCGCGACGCGAAGCTGCATGGCCTTGTCGCCACCCTCGGAGTCCAGGGCCTCGGCCACCTTCTTCAGGCCTTCGGCCGTGGCCTCCGCCACCGCGAGGATGGCCGAGGCCTCGCCTTCGGCCTCGTTGATCTGGCGCTGCTTGGCGGCCTCCGAAGCCTTGATGACCTGCTGCTTTTCGCCTTCGGCCTCGTTGATCTTGGCGTCCCGTTCGCCTTCGGACGACAGCACGGTGGCGCGCTTCTCCCGCTCCGCGCGCATCTGCTTCTCCATGGCCGAGAGCACGTCCTGTGGCGGGTTGATGTTCTTGATCTCGTAGCGCAGCACCTTCACGCCCCAGGGATCGGAGGCCTTGTCGAGTTCCTCGACCACGGACTGGTTGATGTGACCCCGCTCCTCGAACGTCTTGTCCAGCTCGATCTTGCCGATCTCGCTGCGCAGCGTGGTCTGGGCGAGCTGGGAGATGGCGAACACGTAGTTGCCGATGCCGTACGACGCCCTTTCCGGTTCCACCACCTGCAGGTAGAGCACGCCGTCCACCCCCACCTGGACATTGTCCGACGTGATGCAGACCTGCTCCTCGATGTCGAGGGCGTGCTCCTTGAGGCTGTGGCGGTAGGCGACCCGCTCCAGGAACGGCACCAGGATGTTGAAGCCCGGCTTGAGAGTACGCGAGTACTTGCCGAGGTTCTCGACGACGTACGCGTTCTGCTGCGGCACCACCACGGCCGTCTTGATGAGCACGATCAGCACGACGAGGGCGAGAACGCCGGTCGTGATCAGGAAACCCAGGTTCGCATCCAGTCCAACCATTACCGTCCCCCTCCCGGTTCGTTGACAGCGTCGTCGGCCAGTCCTTCGATGGACAAGTTTACGCTGTCTCTTCCGACCACGCGCGCGCGGCCGCCCGCCGCGATCGGCGCCGGCCCCACGTTGACCGCGGTCCATTGGGTGCCCTGGAGACTCACCCGCGTTTCACCGCCCAGGGGGACCTCCTCGGCCACCGACACGATGCGGCCCGCCACCTTGTACTCGAAACCCGGCAGCCCGCCGCGGATGCGGTCGTAGAGCTTCCCGCGGAACAGCACCATGGACACCAGCGCCAGCACCGCGAATGCCGCCAACTGGCCCCAGACGGGCAGGTCGACACCCGCCAGTCCGATGATCCCTACGAGGACCGCGGCCGCGCCGACGAAGATAAGATAGAACGCGGCGTCGACCGCGGTCAGCTCCACTCCCATCAGGATGATCCCGATGCTCAGCCAGCCCCACCAAGGCATGTCGTGCTCCTCGATAGCCGGTCCCTGTCCCGGCCTCCTCGTCATTCCGTCTCCCGGCCCGCGTGCCGGTCCCGACCGGTCCCGGTTTGCCCGGAGTATTGGCTTGCCCCGATGATACGAGTATGCTCGTTTGCATGGGCCGGATCAATCCTGTCGAGGAGGTGCCGCCGTGACGTCGCCGGATCAGTTCATCGATGAGTTGTGGGAATACGCAAACCAGGTGCCAATGGTGGAGCATCCCTGGTTCAAGGGCATCGTCGACCACCGATGGAGCCGCGAGCAGATCGTCCTGGGAGAGGTGCAGCACTACCTCCGCGTGCGTACCAACCCCATCTACTTCGGGTACATGGCGGTCAACGCGGTAGCGAACCGGGAACAAGGGCTGGCGGACGTGGTGCTGGAGAACTTCCTGGAGGAGCTGTCCGGCGACCGCAGCCACGTGGACATCATGTACCAGTTCCTGGAGGAAGCCGGGATATCCCGCGAGGAAGCGGACAACGCCGAGCCCACGCCGGGCACCCTGGCGGCCATCGAGATGATCATCGGCTGCTGCCAGCGCAGGTCCGCGCTCGAAGGCGTGGCCATGCTCGCCTTCGTCGAGAGCCAGCACGGCGGCCCGGACGGCGCGGCCGCCCGGGCCTACAAGGAGCTGGTGGGACACTACGGTTTTTCGGAACGGCAGGTGGAAACCTACCGCATCCACGCGGAACAGGATGTGGGGCACGGCTCCCGGCAGATAGACACCCTCCGCAGGGCCGCCGTCGATGAGGAAACCCGCGAGAAGATCCGCCGCGCCGTCAAGCTCGGCATCACCGCGTTCACCCTGGAATGGGACGGCCACGTCCAGGCCATGACCGGCCGGCGGGACTTCTGGCCGGGAGTCCGGCCCTTCGACCCGCGTCAGGCCGAGGCGGGCCTGCCGGAAGCAAAGCAAGCGTGAACCTGCCGTCCGGAAAGGACCGCCCCACCCCGCTGGTTCCCGCTTCCGCGGGAATGACTCTTCGAGGGCCGGCTAGATCGGCCAGTCGTCCGGCAGCGGCGCGCGCAGCTTCTGGTACTCGGGATCCTCGCCACAGGTCTCGCCGACGCGTTTCAGCGTCGCGACGAGGTCGTCGAGTTCCATCTCAAGGGTGTTGGAGACCATACCCGCGGTCTCTTCGAAGCCGAGGCCTCAATTGCCGTATCAGCCACCCATGCGCTTGAAGATGTACTTCTCGCGTTCGGTCATGCTTTCCTCCAGGCACCTACAAAATACGTTCGAGCGTCATTTTCCTGTCAACCGTCAGGCCCTCGACGCCTTCTCTGGATCTCCGGGGTCGGAGAACCCCACCCGCTGAACCGTCACGAGCTCCGTGGCCGCGTCCGGCGACCCGTCCGGCGCGAAGCGCACGGTCATGCGCGCCAGTATCCGCCAGAGGACTTTCCGCCATTCGACCGTGGAGATCAAGAACGTATTCTCCACCACCTCGCCGTCGCTGCCGCGGCACGCAACCACAGCCTCCAGGTCGGTGCTTGCCGACGGCGCGACCCGAACATCTGCAAGCTCCCGGAGGCCGCTGCGGAACCGCCCGTGCGGGAACCGCACATCGAGCAACCGCATCTCGGAAGTGGTGAGGTTGTCGATGCGCCAAGCCATGCGCCAATCCTCGCCGCACCTGGCGCAGGATACCTGCGTCACCCGGATCCGCGGCTCTTCCGCTTCGGGGTCCGCCGGACGTTCCGCGTCGCTCATGAACGCTCGCCGCGGCCGCCGTGAGTGCTTGTCATGGCCAAGACCCGCTCAATCCTTCGCACCCTTCGGACGGTACTCCGCGGCGGCGATGCGGTCGGGGAACTCGATGTCCTCGTTGCGGCAGGCGTCGACGATGAGCTTCGAGCCCCAGTCCTTGCCCGGATGCACGGGGTCCAGGCGGCTGCCCTTGACGCGGTCGATGATGGAGATGTCGGTGGCCGCGTCCACCCGCGTGGCCACGGCCCACAGCACCTCCTCCTCGTCGTATACGTCGATATCCGCGTCCACGACGACAACGTGCTTGAGCAGTTCCGAGGCGGTGAACGCGGCCATGGCCGCCAGCTTGGCCTCGCCCTCGCAGCGCTTGTCGATGCTGATGTAGCAGTGGAACCGGCCGGCGCCGCTCAGGGGCAGGCACACGGAACGGACGGTGGGCACCACCGCGCGCACGTTGCGGTAGATGCTACCCTCCTTGGGCACCGCCCCCAACAGCCGGTGGTCGCGGTGGCCCGCCAGGATGTCCATGCACATGGCGCCCCGGCGGTGGGTGATGGCGGTGACTTCCACCACCGGCGACTCACCCGCGGGGCCGTACAGGCCGGTGAAGTCTCCGAACGGTCCCTCCACTTCCCGCTCGTAAGGCACCACCCGCCCCTCGATGACCATCTCGGCGTCCGCGGGCACCAGCAGCTCGTCGCCGAAGGTCTCCGACGGCACCAGCCGCAAGGGTTCGCCCATGAGCCCGCCGATGCTCTCGTACTCGTCCTCGGCGATGCCGTTGAGGATGCAGTTGCCGAGGTAGTAGGCAGGGTGGTGGCCGATGACGCAGGCCACCGGCAGCGCCTCGCCGCGCGCCTCCGCGCGCACGTAGTAGTCCCATATATTGCAGATTGATCTCAACTGATGTCCATCATTTTCTCGGGTAGCGGA
>JAPPNE010000074.1 GCA_028818775.1 Deltaproteobacteria bacterium
CCCAGGTCTTGAACCAGTCGAGCTGTTGCGCCTGCTCGGCCCAGAACCCCTCCGGGTCCTTGTCCGCCCGCTCCCACACCGTCGGGTCGTTCAGGTTTCCGGACTGCTTGAACTCGTCGGGCGGCGGGAAGGTCCGCCCCTCTTCCAACAGGACTTCGATCGCGTCGTCTGCCATTGATCCCTCCTTGACGGACACCGGCCCGTCGACAAGCTTCGAGTCCGGCCGCCTCGGCGCGGCGAACTGCGCAATGGACGGTAACGTTGATGGTGAACGGATTCTAAAAGACGCCTACCGGCTTGACAACCGGAGAGACCCCGCCGCAGGGCCGTTAACCCCCGTGCAGCAAGACCACCGCCAGGGCGGCCATGGCTTTCCCGTCGCCGATGGAGCCGAGCCCTTCCATGGTGCCGGCCTTGACGTTGACGGCCTCCTCGGACACCCCCAGGAGACGGGCGAGACTGGTCCTCATGGCGGCGAAGTGCGGCGCAAGCCGGGGGCGCTGCGCGATGACGGTGACGTCGGCGTTGACGATGGCGAAGCCGGCCTCGCGCATGAGCCCGAGGACGTGACCGAGGAGACCGACGCTGGAGGCCCCAGCGAAAGCCGGGTCGGTGTCCGGGAAATGGGTGCCGATGTCGCCCTTGCCCATGGCCCCGAGGAGCGCGTTCATCAGGGCGTGAAGCAGCACGTCGGCATCGGAGTGGCCCGAAAGGCCGGTCTCGTGCGAGATCGGGACGCCGCCCAGGATCAGTTTCCGGCCGGGCACGAGGCGGTGGATGTCGAAGCCCTGGCCCACCCTGTAACCCGCGCTCAGAACCCCATCTCCCTTTGCTGCCGCCGCCCCCGCTGATCGAGCAGGATGGCCGGGGCGTGGCTGCCCTTGCGCAGCACCGTCTGGTCCTCGCGCGCGACCACGAGGCCCTGGGCCAGCGACAGGGAGCGCAACACCCCGGAGCTCTGGGTGCCCGTGCTCGACGCGAGGAAACGTCCGTTCTGCTCGTCGAGGCGGCAGCGCACGAACTCCTTGAGCCCGCGCGCGGTCTTGATGTCGTGAGTGATCTTGGCGCGCACCACCGGCATGAAGAGGTTCTCGTGACCCATCATCCTGAGCAGCGACGGGCGCACGTAGAGGATGAACGACACCAGCGACGAGACCGGGTTGCCGGGAAGACCGAACACCGGCTTGGCGCCTTTCGCGCCGAAGGCCATCGGGTGTCCGGGGCGCTGGGCGACTCTCCAGAAACGCATGCGCACCCCGGCGTCGGCCAAGGCATCCTTGACATAGTCGTAGTCACCTACGGACACGCCGCCGGAGGTGATCAGCGCGTCGCAGGCCAGCGCGGCCCTGAAGGCTTGCGTGAGGCTCTCGCGGTCGTCCCGCACGATGCCGAAGGACTTCGGGATGGCACCGACCTCCGCCACGGCGGAGGACAGCGTGTAGCCGTTGCTGTTGACCACCTTCCCGGGCGCCGGGCGGTCCCGGACGCCGATAAGCTCATCGCCGGTGGCGATGATCGCCACCACCGGGCGCCGGTGCACGCGTACAGTCGGTCTGCCGATGGAGGCCAGGAGCCCGATATCGGGGATGCCGAGGACCCTGCCGTGCTCCAGGACCACATCACCCCTGCCGATGTCCTCTCCGGCGGGCCGGATATGACTGCCCTGACCGTCGGTGCGAGACACCACGACGCGTTCACCGGCGGTCTCGGTATACTCGACCCGAACGATGGCGTCGGCGCCCGCAGGCACCGGTGCTCCCGTCATGATCCTGATGGCGGTTCCAGCGAGCACCCGCTTCCGCGACACGCGGCCGGCGCCCACCGCGTCCCGCACCTCGAGGGACACCGGCGCGGACGGCGCGGCCCCGGCCACATCGCTCAACCGGACCGCGAAGCCGTCCATAGCGGAATTGGCAAAGGAAGGGACGTTCCGTGCCGAGCGCACGTCCTCGCACAGTACCCGACCCAGGCCTTCGTCCAGCGCGACCCTCTCGCACGGCAACGGCGACACCGTGTCCAGGACCATGTCGACGGCTTCATTCACCGTGGTCATGTGCACCATCATCACCCGAACGTGGACGACAATCAAGCCGGCATGAAACCAGGCAGGTGAACAGGCAAAAAAAGGCCCGATCTCGAAAGATCGGGCCTTTGAAAAATCCCGGCGGCTTCCTACTC
>JAPPNE010000075.1 GCA_028818775.1 Deltaproteobacteria bacterium
GGCGGTGCAACGGCTGGGTGATCAGGCGGACGCTCGGGCCGTTGGAGGCATTGACGGTGGAAGATGCACGGCACGCGGCGCGGGCGGTGCTCGCGGAAGCAGAGGCCGGTGACGGAGCGACGACGGTCCTGACGATGCGGGCGTTCGCACGGGTATTCCTCGCCGACTGCGCGGGGAGGTGGAAGCCCGCGACGCGGGAGAACTACGCGGGCACCGTGCGCCGCTGGATACTGCCTGCGTTCGGCAACCGTCTGGTCGATGCCGTCAGCGCGAAGGAAGTGCGGATCTGGATCGATGGCATCACGGCCTCGCATCCCGGTTCGGCGAACTGGGCGCTGGCGGCGATGTCGTCGCTGATGAAGCACACCGAGACGCTGGGGTTTCGGCTCGAGGACTCCAACCCGTGCCGGGGCCTTCGGCGGCGTAAGACCGGCTTCGAGGCTCACTACCTTACCGACGACGAGTTCGCCGCGCTGGGCGAGGCGCTCGACGGCGCCGAAGCCGAACATCCGATTGCGGTCGCCGCGTTGCGCTTCCTGCTCTACACGGGAGCGCGCAAGTCCGAGGCGTTGCGGCTCAGGTGGGAAGACGTTCACGGCGACCACGCGGTGCTGTCTGACAGCAAGACAGGTCCCCACACGATCTGAGCTCGCGTCTCCGGCCCGCGCCGTGCTCGCCGCGCTGCCTCGTGGCAATGACTGCCCATGGGTATTCGCATCGCGCCGCGGGAACCCGCTCAAGTTAGACAAGGCATGGCAGGCGGTCCGCGAAGCGGCGGGGTTGGGTCGCTTCGCATTCACGACCTGCGCCACTCCCACGCGGCGGTGGCAGTGAACGGCGGCGAGGGCCTTCGCGTGGTCGCCGGGCTGCTCGGCCATGCCGACATCGCGACCACCTTCGGCTTTGCGCACCTTGTTCGGTGTTGGACGCCGCCAACCGGGTCTCGCGCGGCCTTGCCGACATGCTTGACGGCGGGGAGGCGAACCATGACTGAACGCACCCGTCTGACCGATGCGTTGGCCCATGCAGCCCAACCTCGCGGGCGCGAGTATTCGATCCACGATACCGCCCTGCAAGGCGGCTTCATTCTCCGGGTCCAGCCGAACGGGGCGCGGTCCTGGGTGTTCCGCTACCGCCGTCCGCCGCGAGGACGGCTACTCGGAGCGGACGACCTGGTGAAGCTCGGCGCGGTCCTGCGTCGGCTCGAAGGCAAATGGACCCTCCGAGCCGCGGCGGTGCGGCTGATTCTGCTGACCGGATGCAGGCCCGGTGAGATACGCCGCTTGCGCTGGCGCGAGGTCAGGCCGGACAGGCTCGCCCTGATTGACGCCAAAAACCGGGCCAAGGTACGGAAAAGGGATACACGTGTCAGGGTCCTTCGGCAGAGGCGTTGCGGCCGAAGGCCTGCACCCCCGTCGGGTTGCCGACGCCGGGTGTAGTTCCGGGACCAATCGAGCCCAACTCGCTGGCGCTGTACACTCCCTTGATGGGACAGCCCCGTGCCCTCAGCACTTGGCGCGGACATTCCGCCTGGGGGCGCCCCGGATGTTGAACAGGCTCGGGCACAGAAGCGCGCCGTAGAACCGGGGGGTGGCCCGGTGAACTTGCGTTCCGGCGTACTAGTTGGCGAGCCTTCGCTGTTTGTATGTGCAGCCAGGCCAGGACACCGTTCATGTTGAGCGAAAGCCCGACGTGTGGGACGGGTCCCGTTGGACCGATACCAACGCGCGCCATAGCCTACGAAACCGCCAAGCGAAACCGACCGGTCGACGTTTCTCTGACTTCGAATTCGCGTGCAACTTCGGCGGTAACACCCCCCGCTGCTCGGCGCGGAACATCATGGGGTGCAAGGATCTTGAGCACCCGGATAGCCGCGCCGGTGCGCTCCAGGTTGGCGGCATCGACGCCGTCACGTCCTCGCGGCCGATGCGATCCAGAAACCTGTGGCCGAAGGCGGGGATGATGCGCCCCTGAGGTAGGTACGCACGGTCTCGTGCCTCGAAGGCTTCCCGTAGGGATATCCGCGAGAGGTACGGTCGAACCGGGACTCCGACGGCGACATGGGCCGACCTCACTCCGGGCGCGGTGCCGAACACCGGCGTGCCGAGGCTCTGTTTGGTTCTATCGCGGAGGGCCTTAAGGTTTTGGATTACCGTACCGGGCGTGCTAGTGTGGCGCTCAGGTTCGTTTTGCGAAAGCACCGGCCGCAAGAGTGCGGCCAGTATCCGGTTTCGCAGCCACGGGTGCGGTGATCTGCGAGCAGTCAGGAAGAGAGGGTTCGGTTACTAGCTGCCCCACCGAGTGGTTCGGCATTGACCTGAACGAGTGGCCGGACTCGAAAGCTGAAATGAAAAATATCTGTATCTCCCTTTTTCTCCTTCTCTCCCCCCTCACGCTCTCCGCCGGTGACCGCGTCGACTCTCTTCTGACCAATGTCTCGGGTAGCCCCTCGCAAGGTTACCCCTCCATATCTGAAGCAAAGAGAGGGTTGATTCTCCGCCTGAGGAAGTCACTTTGTCACATCGCCGGCAGCAATAACTTCTTTGGGGTCAAAGAGATTCTCAAGAACGCTGGCAAGCGCTATGTAGGCGAGGAAATCACCGTTGAAGCGGCCTATCCCCACATCTACTGCAACGAGATGATGGCCGCCAATATCGACCTTATAAGGGTCGCGGTCGAATCCCCTCATCTGGAGTTGTTTTGGGTAAACTTGGTGTATCACTTCGTCGAAGGCGACGCCAGCAACGCAGGCAAAACGATGTTCGTGAGGTTACCTATGTGCAAGCGGGACTTCGGTTATGGGTGTCTCGACGTGTTCGAGCACATTGAGAAGAACCGACGTATCCTCAGCAACGCAGTCAGCACTGGACAATACAATTTCTTGGAAAAGGTTTTGCGGAAGGGCCTGAGCCGAATCGGCGGTCCAATACGAGACGCTGCATTCTGCCGGGAGGTGCTTGACGAACCTCTCCACTGTCAGTAGGAACCGTGAGGCAATTCGTGGTGGCGAGCGGGATGGATGCGAGGTGGTCGGACGAACCAGGACCACAGTCCTCCACTTGTCCGTAGGCGCTCGCTTTGACGGGAAGATACACTCGCAACCTCCTCTGGAAGGCCGTTGTCGCGACCACAAATCCCTGCTCCAGTAGGTTGCGAACCGTCGTAGTCAACTCAGGGTGTTCGGCATGCCGAGCGCAGGAACGACGGGCACCGTATCGCGAACCTGGGGCAGTGGCACTCAGTATGGAGTCGGAGTCAGTTTTCGACATCGCGGCGGGTGATGCCTTCTGGCCATCGGAGGTGTGCGCGAGCCCGTTGCCTAAGACAACGAGCCACTCAGTGGCGGTACCTGCGCACGGTCGAAGCTATTTTGAGTCGAACCGTTGCCGCCCGCTCTCCCTCTGGCCACAAAACCGGCTCTGGGTTCAACCGCCCCGGAACGGTCTGTCGGAGCATACACCTAAGGCCGGAGCACCCCGTTGGTGTCGAGGTCGCCTTCGGTGGCAGGGTATCTGTCGTTACGAGTAGAGCCTCTTGCAAAACCTCAGCGTTGACTGGGTGCGATTGCAGCGGACGCGCCGT
>JAPPNE010000076.1 GCA_028818775.1 Deltaproteobacteria bacterium
CCCGGCTTTCCTCTGCGCCCCGGGGGCGCCCCCCCCCCCCTCCGCTCCTGGGTGCTAAAACCCCCCCCCCGGTCGGGGTGGTGTTTGGGGTTGTTTTGTCTATGCACGCCACCCCGCGGGGAAGACGCCATGGCCAACGGAATCCTTTATCTCTCCAACGACGACGTGAAACGAATCCTCGACCTGGGCGCGGCCATCGACATCGTCAAGGCCGCGCTCAAGGACCACAGCGCCGGGCGCGTCGGCTGGTCCGTACCCGAGGACCTGGCGGTGAAGCCCGAGCAGGGATGGCAGTACTGGGTCACGGGCTGCTCGCTGGACGCCGCGGCCGGATTTCGCTTCCGCGCCATCAAGGCGGCGGGCGGGAGCCGCGACCCGTCACGGCCGCCCCAAGGCCCCCGGCGCATCCTCATCCTCAGCGACCGGGAGGGGGGCGAGGTGACCGCCATCATGGACGAGGACTGGTGCCACTCGGTGAGGACCGGCGCCGCCGCCACCGTGGCCTGCCAATCCCTCTCGCGCCAGGGCGCCTCGGTGATGGCCATGCTCGGGGTCGGCGATACCGCCAGCGCCACCGTGCCGGTCATGGCGCGGGCCTTCGACCTTTCCGAGGTGCGGGTGCTGTCCCGCCGGCCCGAGACCCGGGAGGCCTTCGCCCGGGAGGTAGGCGAGGAGTTGGACCTGAACATCGTCCCCTGTGACACCGCGCCCGAGGCGCTGGACGGGGCGGACCTGGTGGTCTCCGCCACCACCACCGCCGAGCCTTTCGTCAAACAGGAATGGATCTCCGAAGGCGCCTTCGTCTACTCCATCGGCAAGCACCAGGAACTCGAAAACGCCGCCTACAAGGGAATGGGCAAGTTCGTGGTGGACAGTTGGGCCCAGTGCAAGAAGAAGTCGGACATCGACCGGATGCTGAAGGAAGGCTTCCTCACGCCCGACGACGTCTACGCCGAGATCCCCGACATCCTGTCGGGCAAGGTCGCCGGCCGGGAGGACGACAGGGAACGGATCTTCATGCGCGCCATCGGCCTGGTCAACCAGGACATCTCGCTGGCCGCGTGGCTGTACCGGAAGGCGGTTGAGGAAGGCGTAGGGACCCGATTGCCCTACTAAGGCCGGCCATGGACATCTTCCTTCTCATGGGCCAGTCCAACATGGCGGGCCGCGGCCTCCTCGAAGACGTGGAACCCATCCGTGACGAACGCATCCGCGTATTCCAGGACGGCACCTGGACCGTCGCCGAAGAGCCCCTGCACCACGACCGGCCCACCGCCGGTATCGGCCTCGCCATGAGCTTCGCCCGCACGGTGCTCGACGCCAACCCCGGCACGGACATCGGCCTCGTACCCCGGGCCGTGGGCTCGACCCCTCTGGAACGCTGGATGCCCGGCGCCGACCTCTACGAAGGTGCCATGGCAGCGGCCGCCGTGGCGGGCCGGGACGGCACCGTCAAGGCCGTCCTCTGGCATCAGGGCGAGCACGACTCCAAGGTTGAGTCCGACGCCTCCAGCTACTCCCGCCGGTTCACCAGCATGGTGAACACCCTGAGGGAACGACTCGACGCACCTTCGCTGCCGGTGATCCTGGGTGAGTTGGGGGGATACCTGTCCGAAAGGCCGGATTTCCCGCACTACCGCATCGTCAACGCGGAGTTGCGAAAGGTTCCGGACGCCCTACCCCACTCCGCTCTTGTGAACGCCGAGGGCCTGAACGACAAGGGCGACAACCTTCACTACAACGCCCGGTCTCTGCGGATCTTCGGTGAGCGGTACGCGAACGCGTACTTGGCGATGCAACACAATCCCTAGCGCTTGGTCGCCATCCCAAGACGGTAACCCGTGCGAACCGTCTTCGGCGTCACAAGCGAATTCCGCGGCTTCGGCCGCGGGAGTCAGTGTCCGGCAAGCTTCTTGTCCCCGGCCAACCGATTCAGGCCGAGCACGAGCAGGAGCCCCAAGACGCACAGGCCGAGCGCCAGCCAGAAAGCAGCGTCGATCTCCGGCAGCACGTTGACCTGCCGCAGGACCGGCGGTTCACCGTGTCCCGGCACGACTTCCTTGAACGGCCAGATCCTTCGCAGCGAGCCGATCATGAAGCCGATGAGCAGGGCGATGGTGATCTGGTGGTGGCGGCGCAGCAGCCAGCTCAGGATCCGGACGAACGGCAGGATGCCGCACACCGCACCCGTGGCCAGCGGGAGAATGGCGAGGAAGTCGTGGTCGCGGACGGCGTCGATGGCAAACTCGTATTGGCCCAGGACCAGGAGGATGAAGGAACCCGAGATGCCGGGGAGGATCATGGCGGTCACGGCGGCGGCGCCGCTCAGGAAGAGCGTCACGGCATCGTGGGGCATGACCATGGGGACGAGACCCACGAGCCACCAGGCGGCCGCCGCGCCCGACAACAGGCACAGGACCCCCGTCACGGACCAACGCAGCCGTGCCGCCACGGTGACGATGCTGGCCAGGACCAGGCCGAGAAAGAAGGCGAACAGCGGCACCGGGTGGTGGTCCAGCAACCAGCCTACCGGGCCGGCCAGGACCAGGACGGCGGCGGCGATTCCGGTCCCGAGCACCACAAGAAAGCGCCAGGGAACGGCGGCCACCGCGTCGCGGAAGCGGAGGCGCACCAGTAGAAGCAGCAGCCGCCAGTTGAAGGACTTGAGGGCGTCCACGAGTTCCTCGTAGACCCCCATGATGAAGGCCATGGTGCCGCCGGAAACGCCGGGGACGACGTCGGCGGCGCCCATGGTCAGGCCGGAGAAGGCAACGTAGAGATAATGTTTCAGCCCGCGGGGCGGGCGCCTGGTCGGGTCCACCCCGGCGTTACATCCCCAAGGCCGCCTGCTTCTCGTTCCACTTGGCCCGCAGCTCTTCCCTTTCCGCTCCTTCCATGTGGTCGATGGCCTGGGCGACGATGTCCACGCCCACGAGGTTCGACCAACCCTTGAGCAGGCGCACGGTCACGGGGCCGGGGGCGTCGTACGGAAAGCCGACGCCGTTGATGCTCTTGATGGGCACGATGGTGGGACTGGTGCTGGTGAGGAACGCCTCTTCGGCGTTCAGGCAATCGTAGGGAGTCAGGTTGGCCTCCTCCACCTGCAGGTCCAGCGGCCCCGCCAACTCGCCGAGCACCGCCCGGGTGATGCCGCCCAGGACGTTCTTGGAGCCGGGGGTGTAGACCTTCCCGTCAATGACCGCGAAGAAGTTGTGGGCGTTGCTCTCGGCGATGTTGCCGTCGAGGTCCAGCATCAGGGGGATGGCCTTGGGGTCCGCCTGCCGGGCCTCGAAGGTCGCGATGATGTGGTTCATCTTGTTGGTGATCTTGGCCTTGGACTCGAGACACTGGGGCGGAATGCGCCGGGTGGCGGGCACGATGATGGTGACGCCCTCGACGTAGTGGCGGCAGAACCCGGTGAAGTCCACGTCCATGCAGTAGATGGCCACGGTGGCGTCGGTGTTGGCGCGGGGGCCCGACGAGGAGCGCGCGCCTCGGCTCACCACCTGCCAGATGGAATAGTCGTCGTCGGGACCCAGGAGGTCCCGGTTGCGCTCCAGCACTTCCAGACACGCCGCCTCCATCTCGTCCTGCGACAAGCCGCAGTCGATGCGGGTGTACTTCAGGGAGCGGTACAGCCGGTCGTTGTGCTCCGTGAGCTTAAAAGGCTTGTGCCGGAAGGTCCGGGTCACGTCATAGACGCCGTCGCCGGCGTGGAAGCCCATGTCGAGAACCGACACCTTGGCCTCGCTCTCGGGCACGAAGCTGCCGTTCAGATAGACGATCTTCTCATGCATCGTGTTGCCTCCATACAGGAATCAAGGGATGGAGGAATTTACTACGAAACGGCGGCGCGGTCCATTTCCGCCCCTCTCCACCCCTGGATTCCCGCTTCCGCGGGAATGACGACTCGGGGCGTCGGTGCCGCATCAACGTTGTCTATTTGACATGAGGGGTTCTCGTGCCACATTGGAGTAAGTGTTACACGACATCACTCACCGTGCTTTGACGAGGAAAGGAAGCACTCATGCTGATCAAGAGGCCCGCGGACATCAAGAGCAGCGAGATCACGGACAAGGAGCTATACCTCAACCGGCGCCAGTTCATTCAAGGCGCGTCGTTGGGCACCGCGGCTTTGGGCACGAGCCTTCTGGCTCCAGGGCTGCTCGGCCCCATGGGCACGGCCTGGGGCGCCACCAAGCTCGATAACGTCGCCAAGGGCAAGTTCTCCACCGACGAGCCACAGACGCCGCTCAAGGACATCACGAGCTACAACAACTTCTACGAGTTCGGCACGGACAAAGGCGATCCGAAACGGCATTCCGGCAGCCTCAAGACACGGCCGTGGACCGTGGAAGTCGAAGGCGAGGTACACAAGCCCAGGACCTTCGACATCGAGGAGCTGTTGAAGTTGCCGCTGGAGGAGCGCGTCTACCGCCTGCGCTGCGTGGAGGCGTGGTCCATGGTGATCCCGTGGATCGGGTTCGAACTGAGCCACCTGATCAAGTTGGTGGAGCCCACCAACAATGCCAAGTACATCCAGTTCGTCACGCTGTACGATCCTGAGCAGATGCCCGGCCAGCGCCGGGGCATCCTCGACTGGCCCTACTCCGAGGGGCTGCGCATGGACGAGGCCATGAATCCGCTGACGATCATGGGGGTGGGACTCTACGGCGAGGTGATGCCCAACCAGAACGGAGCGCCCATCCGCCTGGTGGTGCCGTGGAAATACGGGTTCAAGAGCGGCAAGTCCATCGTCAAGATCCGCTTCGTGGAGGAGGAGCCGCCCACGTCATGGAACATCGCGGCCCCCCACGAGTACGGGTTCTATTCCAACGTGAACCCCACGGTGAACCATCCGCGCTGGAGCCAGGCGAGCGAGCGCCGCATCGGCGACTTCTTCCGGCGCAAGACCCTCATGTTCAACGGCTACGAAGAACAGGTGGCGCACCTGTACAAGGGGATGGACCTGAAGAAGCTCTACTGAGCCGCGATCCGTTCCGTGGACCGGCCAGGCCGGAGGGTCGCGGCCGGGTCCAGGGAAACGGATTTCGCCGCCCGACGCACAATCCATGAAAACATCCACCTGGGTCCGGCCCTTCACCTGGTTCAAGGTTCTCGTCTTCGCGGCGTCGCTGATTCCGGCGGCGCGGCTGGTGGTGGGGCTCTTCACCGGCGGGCTCGGCGCCAACCCGGTAGAGTTCATCACCCACACCACCGGCACCTTCGCGCTGATATTCCTGATGCTCACGCTGTCGGTGACGCCGCTCCGGCGCATCACCGGCTACGCCAGCCTCATCCGGCTGCGGCGCATGCTCGGGCTGTTCGCGTTCTTCTACACGTGCGTGCACCTTTCCACCTTCGTAGTGCTGGACCACTTCTTCGACCCCGCCGCGATCGTGCAAGACGTGTTCAAGCGGCCGTACATCACCGCCGGTTCCGTGGGCTTCCTGCTGATGGTCCCGCTGGCCCTCACCTCCACCGCCGGCTGGATCCGCAGGCTCGGCGGGCGCCGCTGGCAGCAACTCCACCGCCTCGTCTACTTCTCCGCCATCGCCGGGGTGGTCCATTTCCTGTGGCTCGTAAAGGCCGACCTGCGGGAGCCGCTCATATTCGCCGGCGTGCTCGCGGTGCTGCTGGGCTACCGCGTCGCGGTGTGGCGCAACGCGCCGTGGCGGAAGAAACGCGCCAACTGACCGGACAGCACACGAAGCGGCCCTCCGATGCCGTTCGTCCTGAGCGTAGCGAAGCGAAGTCGAAGGGCGCGAATTTCGCGTAATTTGACACGCCCGCGGGCGCCCCGTTATAAACCGTCCTTTGTGCGATTCCAGGGCGCGGCCGGCGTTTCGGCCGCGCCTTCGATTATGGACCGCGATCAGCATCCCGGGACGCACCGGGAACTCGATCCGAACACATTGGGAGCGACGATCAGGCCATGAAACAGACGGTTCGGGTGACCGTCAACGGACGGTTGTACGAAGAGGAAGTGGAGCCGCGCCAGCTTCTCTCCTACTTTCTACGGGAGACCATCGGCCTCACCGGCACGCACATCGGCTGCATCATCGGCGAGTGCGGCGCGTGCACGGTGCAGGTGAACGGGACGCTGGTGAAATCCTGCCTGATGTTCGCGGTGCAGGCCAACGGCAAGGAGATCACCACCATCGAGGGGCTGGCGGAGGGCGACACGCTGCACCCGGTGCAGGAAGCCTTCATCAACAACTACGGCTTCCAGTGCGGTTACTGCACGCCAGGGATGATCATGGCGGCCGACTCTCTGCTCAAGAAGAACCCGTACCCCAGCGAAGAGGAGATCCGCGAGGGTCTGGCGGGCAACCTGTGCATGTGCACCGGATACGTACAGATCGTGGCGGCGGTGAAGGAAGCCGCGGGACAGGTCGACGATGGCTAACGGAAATCCAAATGAATACGTGGGCCTTGCCGCCCGGAGCAAGGAAGGGCCGCGGCTCGTGACCGGACACGGCCGCTACACCGACGACTTCACCGAGCCCGGCATGCTGCAGGCGGTGTTCCTCCGGAGCCCCCATGCCCACGCGCGCATAGTCGGCGTGGACGCAGCGGCCGCCCTTAACCGGCCGGACGTGTTCGCGGTGGTGACGCCCGAGGACATGGAGCGGGACACCAAGCCGTTTCGTCCGGGCCGCTACGCCGCGGGCCTCAAGAAGCCCATCGCCGAGTACGCCGGCGCGGTGGACAAGGTCCGCTACGTGGGCGAGCCCGTGGGCGCGGTGGCGGCTCGGGACCGGAGCACGGCCGAGGACGTCCTCGAATCCATCGCCGTGGACTACGAGATCCTCCCCGCCAACACCGACGTCCACCAGGCCATGGCGGGCGACGACCCCTCCGTCATCTACGAAGAGCTGGGCGCGAACCTGGCCTGGCAGGGCACCCTGGAGTACGGCGATACGGAAAAAGCGTTCCGGGAAGCCGACCGCGTGGTGCGGGAAAACCTCAAGATCCACCGCTACAGCTCGACGCCCCTGGAGCCGCTGGCGTGCATCGCCTCCTTCGACCGCTTCAGCCGCAAGCTCACGGTGCGCACCAACACCCAGGTGCCGGAGAACATCTACGACGCGCTCCGGGACGCGCTCCAGTTGGACGACATCCGCGTCATCATCCCGGACATCGGCGGCGGCTTCGGCCAGAAGATCCACCTGATTCGCAAGTACGTGGTGATCGTGGCGCTGCTGGCCATCAAGTCGGGCCGGCCGGTCAAGTGGATCGAGGACCGCAACGAGCACATGATGGCCGCCGGCCACGCCTGCGAGCAGCACTTCGACGTCGAGGCCGCGGTGAAGAACGACGGCACCGTCACGGGGTTGCGCTTCAAGGAGATCGACGACGTGGGCGGCTCGGTGAGCACCCTCACCATCCACTTCACCAACAAGCTCAACAACCTGAGCAACACCTACAAGGTCCAGAACATCCGCGCGGACGGCTACTCCGTGGTCACCAACCGCTGCCCGGTGATCCCCAACCGGGGCATCGGCAAACCGGGCATGTGCTACATCTGGGAGCGCATCATCGACCGGGTGGCGCAGGACCTGGAGATGGACCCCTCGGAGGTGCGCTTCAGGAACCTGGTGCAGCCCGAGCAGATGCCTTACACGACACCCAACGGCAACGTCTACGACAGCGGGGACTATCCCGGCCTGCTGAAGCGCGCCCTGGAGAAGGTCGACTACCAGGGGCTCAAGGACGAGCAGGCGCGGGAGCGCGAGAAGGGCCGCTATCTCGGCATCGGCGTGGTCATCGGGGTCGAGCCCGGTGGCCGCAACGCCGCCCGGGACATGGCCATCTTTCCCGAGATGAAGGAGACGCCGGGATCCGGGGGCATCAACGGCGCCACCATCAAGCTCGAGAAGAACGGCACCATCGCCCTCT
This sequence comes from Deltaproteobacteria bacterium, assembly GCA_028818775.1. Classification (NCBI taxonomy): domain Bacteria; kingdom Pseudomonadati; phylum Myxococcota; class Myxococcia; species Deltaproteobacteria bacterium. Next base: position 7,903 of record JAPPNE010000076.1, read on the forward strand.
ACCTGGGCTCGCCCAACTGCGGACAGGCCCACGAAACCACCACCGCGCAGGTGGCCGCCGGGATCCTCGGCGTGAGCCCCGACGTCATCAGCACCACCACGCCCTTCGACAGCGATATCGCGCCCTGGGGCGTGGCCGCGGCCAACAGCGGCAACAACTTCCACCTCTACGACATCGGCTCCATCATCGGCGCCGCCACGCAGCTCCGGGAGAAGGTGCTCAAGGTGGCCGGACACATCCTGGACGCGGAGCCGTCCGAGCTGGAGATCGCCGACGGGGTGGTGACCGTTCCCGGGTACCCGCGGCGCAAGCTCACCTTCGCCGAGCTGGGCAAGGTGGCCTACAACAACCAGTCGCTGCTGCCCGAGGGCATCGACGCCGGGCTGCAGACCACCTTCTACTACACGTTCCCCCACGCCCAGCCCAACATGGTGCCGGGCAAGGACCGCCGCGTCCGCGCCCAGTTCACCTTCGGTGCCGGCGCTCACGTGGCCGTCGTGGAGGTGGACCCGCGCACAGGCAAGGTCGACGTGCTGCGCTACCTCATCGTCGGGGACAACGGCACCATCATCAACCCCGGCGTGGTGGACGGACAGATCTACGGCTCCGCCGCCCACGGCATCGCCGTGGCCCTGGGCGAGGGCTTCGTCTACGACGACGACGGACAACTCCTCACCATCACGCTGACGGACTACGGCAAGTGCTCCACCGCCGAGACCCCCAACGTCGAGGTGGAGCACGCGCCCTCGCCCTCGGCGTTCACGCCGCTGGGACAGAAGGCCGCCGGCGAAGGGGCCGCCATCCCCTCCCCCGCCGCCATCGCCAGTGCGGTGGAGAACGCCCTGGAGCCCTTCGGCGTCAAGATCCGGCACCTGCCGCTCACCCCCGAGCGGGTATGGCAATTGATTCAGGAGGCCCAGGCATGATCCCCGGCGCGTTCGACTACCACGCACCCGCTTCCCTGGAGGAGGCCCTGTCGCTGCTGTCCGCCAACGTGGACGACGCCAAGGTCCTCGCCGGCGGCCAGAGCCTGCTGCCGCTCATGAAGCTGCGGCTCGCCAAGCCCGGCGTGATCATCGACATCGGCGGCCTGCCGGAGATGAACTTCATCCGCGACGACGGCGACCACATCGCCATCGGCGCCCTGGCCACCTACACCGACCTGGCCGAGTCCGAGCTGATCCTGAACCGCTGCCCACTGCTGGCCCAGGCTGCCGTGGTGGTGGGCGACGTGCAGGTGCGGAACCGCGGCACCGTCGGCGGCGGCTTGGCCCATGCCGACCCCGCCGAGGACCTGCCGGCGGCCATCCTGGCCCTGGATGCCGAGATCAAGGCCGCCGGCCCCGACGGCGAGCGCTGGATCCCCGCCGGCGAGTTCTTCATCACCATGCTCACCACGAGCCTCATGCCCGAGGAGCTGCTCACCGAGATCCGCGTCCCCGTCCGGGACGGCTACAAGTCCGCCTACCAAAAAGCGTCCCGGCAGGCCGCCGGCTTCGCCATCGTCGGCGTGGCCGCATGTCTCAAGGAATCCGCAGACGGCGTGTGCGAAGACATCGCTATCGGCGTCACAGGCGTGGGCGATATAGCCTACCGGGCCGAGAAGGTGGAAGAGGCACTACGCGGCCAGATGCTCGACGACGGCGCCATCGCTGACGCCGCGGCGCTGGTAACGGACGGCGTCGACCCTATTGAGGATGTCAACGCCACCCCGACCTACCGGGCCCATCTGGCGCGGGTGTACGTGGAGAGGACGATCCAGGCGGCACGGGCGGGGTGAATCAACCTACGGTCCGGACGGCGCCGGAGCGACTCAGGATCAAAGAGGCCACGCCGCACGCGATCAGGACGCACCCGAACACCACGGTTATCTTGCTCGTCCCCACGTTGGGGATGAACACGAATACGGTGACCAGCGTGCCGAGCACGTTGCCCATGGTCGAAACGCCGTACACCGCGCCGGTGATGCGGCCGCCGTACTCCAGTTCCTTGAGCAGCAGGCGCACGAAGAACGGTGAGAGGGCCGCGAGAAACGCCACGGGCAGGAACGTCAGGGCTACGGAGGCGACCATGGTGCCCCAGAAGTCATAACCGGCGGAGAGCATGATGGCTTCCATGACACGGTTTGCCAGGAAGGCCACCAGGATCAGGTAGACGCCGACGGTGGAGAGTACGGTGGATACGATCCAGATTTCGCGGGAGCGGTCGGCGACGATGCCGCCCGCGGTGTAGCCGACCATCATGGCGAACAGCACGACGGCGATCAGGCAGGCCCAGGTGGTGATGCCACTGCCGAAATAGGGGTTCAGGTACCGGCTGCCCAGCATCTCGAAGCCCATGAGGGCGAAGCCGGAGAGAAAGATCAGCACGAACAGCCACAGCGAACCGATCACACGTCCCATCACCACTTCCTTTTGAGGAACTCGTCCAGCTTGCGGTTGTGCCGCTCGATGGCGCGCAGCGCTTCCACCGGCGCGAAATCGTCGGTGAGCACGTCGGTGTCCGGGAGGCGCTCGACACTGCGCCTTTGGGCGACCATTTCGCTCAACGGGTATTTGAACCCGAACCTGCCGTCCAGCTTGGCCGCGGTCGCAGCCAACTCGGCCTGTTCGCGCCGGGGTCCGTCATAGGCGATCATGACCACGTTGCCGCCCGCGTCGTAGAGGTCCACGTGGTCGAACACCTTGCCGATGGTGACCAGGGCGGCGTCGAACATCATGGTGTTGGGCTCGACGTTCTGGGCCACGGCTCCGCCGGGCCGGACGCGGGTCTTGACGAGCTTGTAGAACTCCGTCGTAAGCAGGTGAAAGGGCACGAAGGCGCTCCGGTAAGCGTCGATCAGGATGACCGGCCATTGTGTCCGACGCCTCAGTATATACCGGCGGCCGTCCTCGATGGAGACATTGAAATTCGGTTCGAGCCGGACTCCGAAGTAACGCTTGGCCAGCTCGAAGACCTCCGGGTCGAGCTCCACCGAGGTGACCTGAAGGTCGGGCATGGTCTTGTGCAGGTACCATGCGGTCCGACCTCCGCCGAAGCCGATTTCCAGGACGCGGTCCACGTCCCCCGCGTAGGCGAGGACGGCGGTCATGTACCGGGTGTATCGGGAAGGGAGCGCCAACTCGTCGCGCGTGTCGTAAACCGTTTCCGTGTAGAGAGCCCGGTTGTGCCCGAACGTCATGGTGACGATGGGCCCGTCCTTGAAGATGTAGATGTTGTTGTAGACGGACTCGCGCTTGGCGATGAGGACTTGATCCGCCATCGCGGGTTGCGCTTCCGCGAACAGGAACAGCGCCAGCACGGCGCAGAGTGCGCCAAAGAGTCGTCTCATGGGGTAAGGAAGGCGCGGCGCTTGGGAGGGTCTACTACCCGGAAGACGTGGACAACTCCAGGCGGTTGCCGCTGGGGTCGACGACGTAGACGGAGTAGCCCTTGCCGTCGTCGTGGCGTCGGATCTCGCTCACCTTGGCGCCCCTCGCCTCGATCTCCTTGACGAAGTCCTCGGGCTCGCCGCGGGCGTCGATCTCGAAGGTGTGGTGCGGCACGCGTGGGTGGCGGTCCTTGGAGGCATCGAAGACGCCCAGGACGGCGTTGCCGAGATTGAGCCGGACGACGTCGACGCCGGCGACCTTGTGTTTCTTGCGCACGGTCGCGCCCAACACGTCCTGGTAGAAACTCACGGTCTGTTCCAGGTCATCGGCATTGAAATTCCACGAACGAAATTGCGTCAACTTAGACATGGCCAACCTCCACTTGGTTCTCATTCTACGCGCGCAGCTTCGAACAACGGGTCGAGATTTTCAAGCTCGTCGAATCGCCACAGGAGATCCAGCAGTTTCCCCCGCCGGGGCTCGGGCAACACGCCGGTGGTAAGCCCCAGGAACTTCTGTTGTAACTCGTCGTCCGACAGTGGGTTGCGGCTGTGGCCCTTGGGATAGTCCGCGGCCCGGGTCAAGCGGCGTCCGGAACGCAACTCGACCTCCATGCGGGCGCGTTGCTCGGCCGGGTAGCGGCGGGTGGCCTCGGGGTCCTCGCCGACCTCGACCTTGCCCATTAGCGGACGGAGAAGCGCGTCCGCAATACGCTCCGCGACAAAGCTGGCCGGCGTGAGCGCGCCGTCGGCAAGGGCGACGGCCACCACGTAAGGGAGGCTGTGGTCCGCTGTCTCCCGTGTCTTGGGGTCCCATTTCTCGGGCTCGCCGGCCGCGTTGCGCACGGCCACCTTGTAGGTCGCGATGCGGACGCGCTCCAATTCCTCGAGGTCGAACTCGTTCCTCAGGTCCAGGGCCATGGCGGCGCCGGCCTGGGTGTGAATCTGCGCGGGGAAATACTTGATGCTGGTGTCGGTAAGCTTGAAGGGCACGCTGGCGCGGGCGTCGCCGAAGCCGTCGAGTTGGAGCGCGCCGGTCACCTGCTCGAATAGCCCCGAGCGGCCCTCGAAGGGCTCGGGCGGGCCGTCCATCCCGCCTCGGGCGAGCAGCGCGGCGAACACCCCGTTGCGAACGGCCATCGCCGTGGCACAGCCCTTCCACATGGACAACTCGCCCACCCGGGTCTGACCCAGCGGCACCTGGGACACCGCGGTCATGGAGATGGCGTGAGCAAGCCGGTCTTTCGGGAGCCCGAGAACCTTCCCGGCAGCGCAGGCGCTGGCCAGGCCGATGAAGAGCCCTTGGTCCCAGCCCTTCTCGCGGGTGGCGAAGCGTTCGGCGAACTGCCCGTATATCTCGTAGGCCAGCACCAGCGCGGTGATAACCGCGCGGCCCGGCGCGCCCGCCGCCTCGGCCGCGGCCAGCACCGCGGGCAGCATGTCGCTGGGATGGCCGCCGCCCGGCGAAACGAAGCTGTCGTTGCAGTCCAGGTAACGGATCATGGCCGTGTTGGCGAAGGCCGCCGACTCCGGCGAAGTCGTCTGTCCGTTTCCCAGGATTCGCGCCGCGCCGCCGCCCTGCACCACCGGCGCCAGTTCCCGGGCGATGCGGCATGGCGCCGCGTCAAAGGCCCCCAGCGCGCAGCCCACGGAGTCGAGTATCCGGCGACGGGTCTGGTGGACAGTGTCGGGCGGAAGGTCCTCGTACGTCAGGGACGACGCGTAGGCACTCAAAAATTTCGTGGTGGCATCCATGGAATCAGGTGGCGCGCCGCAAGGCGATGAAAAAATCCTTCAGCAGCGAACCGCACTCTTCCGCCAGCACCCCTTCCGTGACGGCAACCTGGTGGTTGAGACGCGGATCGTCGCAGACCTGGTAGAGCGACCTCACCGCGCCGCCCTTGGGATCGCGGCAGCCGAACACCAGCCGGCGCACGCGCGCCTGGACGACGGCGCCGGCGCACATGACACAGGGCTCCAGGGTGACGTACAGGGTGCAGTCGTCGAGCCGCCAGGACGTCCGCTCCCGCGCGGCCTGCCGGATGGCCGTGATCTCCGCATGGCTGATGGGATCCGCGTGAGACTCGCGGCGGTTGTGACCCCGTCCGATCACGGAGCCGTCACAGATCACCACCGCCCCCACCGGCACTTCCGCCTCGAGGCGCGCCGCCTCCGCCTCGGCAAGGGCGAGCGCCATGAACGCTTCGTCCTCCATCCGCCGCCTCGCAGGTTACCGGTTCAGCTCCGCCAGATCATCAAGCACCTGTCGCGCGTGCTCCGCGGGCTTCACCTTCTCGTAGATCCTGGCGATCCTGCCGTCGGGGTCGATGAGGAACGACATCCGGTAGGTGCCCTCGTACTCCCTTCCCATGAACTTCTTCTTGCCCCAGACGTCGTAAAGCCGAACGACTTGCTTCTCTTCGTCCGCCAGCAACGGGTAAGGAAGCTCGTGCTTGGCGGCGAACTTGGCGTGGCTCTTGACCGGGTCGACGCTGATCCCCAACACGGCGGCCTTGGCCGTGTCGAAGGCGCTGATGTGGTCCCGCATACCGCGGGCCTCTGTCGTTCAGCCGGGGGTGGCGTCCTTGGGATAGAAGAACAGCAGCACCCACTTGCCCTTGTAGTCGGAGAGCCCGCGGGGATTGCCTTCCTGGTCAGGCAACCGAAAGTCCGGCGCCGTGTCACCGGGGTTGTGTTTCATGGATGACATGCCTCCCGTCGAATGTTCCCGATGTTTCTACAATGCGCGGGGTCCCCTGCCAAGCCGGCCCTGCCGCACCAGACCCGCCTTGACACCCTGGCCTCCGGGATAGCAGAATCCGCGTGTCCCATTCCGATGGGAACATGCACACGGAGGAACCCCATGGAGATCGTACACAAGCCCCGAAGCTACGGCGAGCGCACCGAGCACTGGCTCGACTTCGAGGAAAGCCCCCGGCGGGTCCGCGTCAGGTTCGGCGGCGAGACCCTGGCAGACACGAAGCGCGCCATGCTGCTGCGGGAGGCGGGCCATGTCCCGGTCTACTACTTCCCGCAAGAAGACGTGCGCATGGATCTATTGACGCCCAACGACCACCACAGCCAATGCTCCGTGAAGGGCGAGGCTTCCTATTGGGACATCACCGCGGGCAGCAAGACGGCCGAGTCCGCGGCCTGGAGCTACCTCGACCCCAAGCCAGGGTCCCGCGACATCGCCGGGTACCTGTCCTTCTACTGGAACCGGATGGACGGCTGGTACGAGGAGGAGGACGAAATCTTCGTCCACGCCCGGGACCCGTACAAGCGGGTGGACGTGCTCCAAAGCTCGCGCCATGTGCAGGTGACCGTGGGCGGCGAGGTGGTGGCCGATTCCACGCGCCCCCGGATCGTCCTGGAGACCGGGCACCTGATCCGCTACTACCTGCCGCGGGAGGACGTGCGCGCGGACCTGCTGGAGCCCAGCGACACCCAATCCCGGTGCCCCTACAAGGGCACGGCCCGCTACTGGTCGGTTCGCGTGGGGGACGAGGTCTTCAAGGACACCGTCTGGAGCTACGAGGACACCATCCCCGAATGCCCCCGGATCAAGGACCTGATGTGCTTCTTCAACGAACGGGTGGACGCCATCCACGTGGACGGCGAACGGCTGGAGATTCCCAGGACCAAGTGGTCGCGAAGCTGAACCGCAGGCCAGTGTGGTGTCTGGCCCCCACGGCCTGAAACGTCCACTAGCTAGGCCGCGGCCGCGGGCAGGACGCCGGCTTCCCGGAGCCTCGGCATCAGTTCGTCGAGGCTCTTGATGAGCAGCTTGGGTTTGGCCGCGGCCAGGGTTTCTTCGTCGTTGTAGGAGTACTCGGTGGCCAGGGCCACGGTGAACACGGAGAGATCGTTGCCGGCCACCTGGGCGAACTCCAGGTTGTTGCCCGCGCGGATGTAGGTCGCGGTCCCCGACAGCAGGATCACTTCGAGGTTTTGGTTGAGCTTGCGGAACAGGTGGTAGATGCCCTGCTCCTTGCGGAAGTAGGTCTCGTCGCGGTCGATGATCTCGTCGAAGTATTCGCTGATGCCCGCCTCCTCCATGACCCGGTGCTTGTAGCGCCGGCCGCTGGTGGTGAGCACCATGTTGCTCAGGCCCGCGTCCCGGGTCTGCTTCAACGACTCCTCGACACCCGGCATGAAGTCCGGCGGGTTCACGTCGAAGCCGTGGCGCCGGGCGATCTCCAGGGCGTGGCCGCGGATCTCGCGCCGTACCCCCTCGTTGTAGATGATGTTCGGGTCGCGCGCGTAGTCATCCGCGAACAGGATCGGCGCGAGGAAGAAGTCGAACGGCCCATCGGCCACCTTGCGCAGCTCCTCGAAGGACAGTTTCGGCTTGTGGTAGCGCGGGAGGATCTCGTTGGCGATGATGTGAACCCGGTGGATGTCCGTCTCGATGGTGTCGGACATGGTCCGGAACAGGCATCGCTTGACCGGCGTCGGCGTATCACTCATGGGAACCCCCTGTGCCGGTATCCTGCCTCGTTGATGGCCCGATGACGGGACAAGACACCGTGGCGCTCTGCCACCCATCGCTGCTGGAAAACTGCCTCAGCTTTAGCTAATCTGCCGGAAACCTGTCAACCGGGAGACATGATGCTGAACCTGACTCTGGCGTGCGGCCACTATGACCGGACCGAGGCGTTGCGGGACGGGCGGGTGCGGCCGGACGGCATCCGGCTCAACTGCCTCACCCTCAAGGTGGAAGAAACCTTCTGGCGCATGATGCAGCACCGGGAGTTCGACGTGGCCGAGACTTCTCTCGGAGGCTACGTGGTGCGCCGCGGGCGCGGGCTCGACGACTTGGTGGCCATTCCCGCGTTCCCGTCGCGGTTCTTTCGCCACTCCTGCATCTTCGTGCACGGCGGCTCCGGCATCGACGCGCCCGGGGACCTCAAAGGCAAGCGTATCGGCGTGCCCGAATACCAGATGACCGCGGCGGTGTGGGCCCGGGGCGCGCTCGCGGACGACTACGGCGTGCGCCCGGAGGACGTGGAGTGGGTCCAGGGCGGGCTCGAAGACCCGGGCCGCCTTCCCTTCGAACCCGTGGAGCCCGCGGGCATCAGGCTGAGCTTCGCGCCCTCGGACCGCTCCCTCGCGCAAATGCTCGCCGACGGCGACATCCAGGCCTTGATCACGGCCCGCACCCCGTCCACCTTCGATCCCGCCGACGGCAAGGTCCGGCGCCTGTTCCAGGAACCGTGGAAGGTGGAGCGGGACTACTTCAACCGCACCGGAATCTTCCCCATCATGCACACCGTGTCCATCCGGAGCGAGATCCTCGACGAACATCCCTGGGTCGCCGCCACCCTCATGAAGGCATTCTCCGAGGCCAAGGACCTGGCCGTGGAAGACCTGACCCAGACCAGCGCCCTGCCGCTGACGCTGCCGTTCCTGACCGAGCACGCCTACCAGACGGTCGCGACCATGGGCGAGGACTTCTGGCCCTACGGACTGGAGTCCAACCGCAAAACCCTCGAAACATTCGTGCGTTACATGCACGAGCAGGGGATGATCGAGCGCCCCATGCCCATCGAGGAGCTGTTCGCGCCGAGCACCCACCGGACCTTCCGGATCTGAACCGGGCACGCCCAAGCCATTCTCGGGCTTCCCGGCTCGGAGTCCACTCGTCCGTAAGGATCGGAAAACTCGGCAAAATCCCTGACTACTCTTTGTGCAAGTTGTTGAAACCGCCTTCTCACAAGGCCGGGGACTCATCCATATACGCGTCTGTGAACAGGTTATCCACAGACGGGGTGGATGGTGTCAAGAAATCGCCGGTGCGCCCGCGTTCCGGAATGTACGGACCGGACCGGGAACTCCCCAAGGAGATACGCATCAGACGTAATGCTGGATTTCCTGGAGGGAGGGAGGGAAAAACAACTCCTCTATGGCGGGCTTGCTCTTGATCATGCCCTGCTCGAACTCGTACCGCACCGCGGCTTCCAGGGCGGGCCGGTTGTCTTCGAGGCTGTAGGGCCAGGGGTCGGGACCGAAGATCTCATGCTGCTGCTGAATCTCTTCCTTGGCCCATACCAGCGCCAGGCTCCGGGGGTCGCGCATGCGCTCGTAGCAGACCTGCTTGGCACGCTGCAAGGCCTGAAGCACGCTCACCGCCACCCAAGGGGTGCGCTCCAGGATCTCGTCCTTGACCACCACCGTGTGCATGATCGGAAAGATGCCGCTCTTGCGGTAGTAGTCGACTTCGGCCTGCCTGGGGTCCGGGAAGAGCAGCGCCACCTTGTCCGAGCCCGCCCGGATGGACGGCAGCACCTCGGGGTAGAGCGCCCCTTCCAGCTCGCCGGAGCAGAGCATCTCGTCGATGTCGCGGCCTTCCGGCACCCGGCGGATCTTCATCCACGACGCGGGCTCCAGGGGAACGTCTTCTTCCTCCTGGCACCACCACTCCACGGTGCGGAGGTCGAGGCCGTAGTAGTCCTGCAGGATGCCGCGCATCCACAGACCGGCGGAGTTCTGCAGCGTATCCAGGGCCACCCGTCTGCCGTTCAGGTCCGCGGGCTTCTCGATGCCGCACCCGGTGCGCTTGACCATGTAGCTGTGGCGGAAGCGCCGGTGCGGGAACGCGGGAATGGCGGTGAAGTCGCGCCCCTGGTCGTGGGCCACGAGGTAACCCACCAGCGAAAGCTCGCACGCGTCGAACTCCTCGTGGCGCAGCATGCGCCCGTGGCGTTCGGGCGACGGCATGGTCATCACGTTAAGGTCGATGCCCGCGGGCTCCACCACCTTTTCCCACAGCGGGCGCAGGAGATCATAGCTGCCGCAAGCGAAGTTCAGCTTCAACCGGGACATTCACCGCTCCTTCACCTCAGGTGTCCTTGACGTGCTTCCGGTACTCCTCGGGCGTGTCGATGTCCACGAGGATCCCGGCCTCTTCGGTGTCCAATTCCAGGGTCTCGTCCGGGTGACCGCGCACCACCGGCTTGGCGCCGGTGTCGAGCGAGGCCGCCAGGAACTCGGGGAACAGCTTGCCGGAGAAGAGTACCGGATGGCCGCGCCGGCCGTTGAAGCGCGGCACCACGATGAGCTTCTCCTCCGCGCGGAAGCGTTCGATCATGCGGTCCACCAGCCGGCTCTCGATGAACGGGTGGTCCACCAAGTGCACCAGGATCGCTTCCACCGGCTCGCCGTCCAATGCCCGGATGGCGGTGTGCAGCGAGGAGAGCTGCCCGCGCGCGTAGTCGGGATTGACCACGGTGTCCACGCCGAGATAGGCGATGGCTTCGCGCATGGCCTCGGCGTTGTGGCCCAGCACCACCAGGGTGCGGTCCACCTCGGTGCGCTCCAGCGCGCGCACGATGCGCTCGATGAACGGCACCCCGTCCAGCGGCAGGAGCGCCTTGGGCCTTCCCATGCGGCTGGAGGCCCCGGCGGACAGCACGACGGCGACGATCACAACCCCTCAAGTTTCCTCATGGTCTCGGCATAGTCCGCGATGGCCTTGTCGAGAGTGTATTCGGCATCGAAACCGAGCTGCTCCGACGCGCGCGACAGGTCCGTCAAGGCCCGGTTCGCCGGATAGGACATGGGATCGCTGCCCTTTTGCAGCGTGACCCGGGACTCGGGAAACTGCTTCTTCACCTCAGCGAGGATCTCGTCCCCGGTGACCATGCCGCTGCAGCCGATGTGGAAGAGCCGGTCCTTGTGCTCAGGCTTCAACGCGGCCAGAACGGTCGCCCTGGCGGCGTCCTTGCCGTAGAGGATCTCCGTGGGTCCGTAGGGCCAGTTGATGACGGTGTCCTCGCGCTTCAGCGCGGCACGGACCATGTCCTGAATCGCCTGCTCGCGGGTGGCCTTCATGGTGGTGGGCGACGGTCCGTAAAGCCCTCCCACGTAACGGATGCACACGAACTCGAAGCCGTACATCCTGGCGTAGGCGTTGCCGAGAAACTCGCAGCCGCCCTTGGTGGCGGCATAGACCGACGGCGGGTTGATGGGAATGGTCTCGTCGACGGTCGGGAGCCCTTCCCCCATCGAGCCCAGGTAGACGGTCCCGGAGCTGGGGAAGGTGATCCGCGGCACGCCCTCCAGACGCACCGCCTCAAGCACGTTGACGGTGCCCATGAGGTTCAGGCGCACGCCGGTGTAGGGGCGCCGCTGCACCTCCTCACCGAGAAAAGCCGCCAGGTGGATGACCTGGCCGACGTCGTAGTCACGGATCGCGCTGACGAGTTGAGGCAGGTCCAGGATGTCGCCGCGCACCGTCTCCACAGACGCGGGATCGACGCCCACGGCCCTGAGGAGCCGCTCGTTCACCGCCACGTCGAAGATCACCGGGCGCTCGCCCCGTTCCTGCAGCATCCCCACCACGTACGCGCCCACAAGACCGGTGCCCCCGGTCACCAGAATACTTTTCTGTGCCATTCACTCCCTCACTAAGCTACGGAAACATGTACTCCACCGGCGGCGATTCGAAGTCCGTCTCCACTTCCGTGGTTCCGGGTACCTCCTTGGCCACCGCGACGATCTCTTCCTGCAAGGCGGGCTGGGTCAATATGCCGGAGACGTGGACCACGCCCTCGCTCGCGCGCACGCGCACGTTCAGGTTGCGGGTCTTGGGGGACACGATCAGCGCCGCCTGGACCCGCGACGTCAGGGACAGGTCGGCGAAGGCCTGGCCGGACTCCTCTGTCTGCTGGTATTCGGGGCGGCCGGCCGCGTCCTCGATCAACCGCGCCAGGGTGTCCACCGTCATCTGTCCGGCGTTGAGCACCAGGTCGTAGCGCGACGCGTCGCGCCAGTCGGCGCCGAAGACCGCTTCCATGCGCCGGGAACGCGCCTTGTTGACGCTCTCCACGTAACGCCGGCCGCCCGCCTCGTCGAGCCCTTCCCGCTCTCGCACCTTCTCCACCTGGTATTCCAGCGGCGCGGTCAGGAGCACCTTGAGCACGTGGCTGATGCCGGGCAGCAGTTCCTGTCCCATGTGGCCGTGGTAGACGATCTGGCCGTCACGCGCCATCTCGCACATGGCCGCCTGAAGGGTGATGCGATACAGCCGAAGGCTCTCGCGCCAACGCTCCCACCAGTGCGGCCCCGACTCCAGCACCTCTTCGTACTTGGCCTCGGGAATGCCGTACCGGTTGCTGGCCTCCATCAACACCTCCCGGTCCACGCACGGGCAGCCCAAATCCTGCGCCACCCGCTCGGCAACCTCCGGACCCGCCCCAAACGCGCCACGAATGATCGTGATAATCGGCATGGGCTTCCCTCCTTTCGGCTCGGTTGCGGGCAACGGCCGCGGCCGCCGCCCATTCCCTTCCTGATGCTAAGGTAAAACGTCCCTTGAAGGGTTGCAAGATATTTGTAGGGCCAACCCGCTTTTGTTACACGTTTATGAGGCCTTCACCATGACCCCCAGGGAAAAACTGCTGGCATTGCGCGAAGAGCTGCGACAGACCTTTCTGGAACGCGGCGAGCTCATCGACGGCGCTCTCGCCGCGCTGTTGTCGGCGCAGAACCTGCTCGTCATCGGCCCGCCGGGTACGGCCAAGTCGATGCTGGCCGACGAGCTTTGCCGCCGCGTCGAGGGCGCCGGCTACTTCCAGTGGCTGCTCACCCGCTTCACCGCCCCCGAGGAGCTGTTCGGCGCCGTGAGCCTCAAGGGCCTGGAGCAGGACGACTACCGCCGGGTCACCACCCGCAAGCTGCCGGAGGCGCATATTGCGTTTCTGGACGAGGTCTTCAAGGCCAACTCGTCGATCCTCAATTCGATCCTTACCATCATCAACGAGCGCCGCTTCCACAACGGCCAGCAGGTGCGCGACGTACCGCTCATCACCCTGTTCGGCGCCAGCAACGAGCTGCCCGAGGACGACGAGCTCACCGCCTTGTACGACCGCTTCCTGCTCCGGTTCGTGGTGGACTACATCCAGGAGGACTACCACTTCCTGCGCATGCTCGAGGCGCCGCCACGGGAAACCCAGGTGCGCGTCGACCTCGACGAGCTGAGAGAGATGCAGCGCGAGGCCGAGGCCCAGCCCGTGCCCGGCCACGTCCACCGGGCCATGGCCGAGGTGCGCCGGCAACTCGGCAAGAAGGAGATCGTCGCTTCGGACCGGCGCTACCGCCAGTCCGTGGCGCTCATGAAGGCCCACTCCTATCTCGCGGGCGACACCCAGGTCTCGGACCAGAGCCTGCTGTTCCTCGAGCACGTGCTGTGGCGGGAACCAACGGAGCGCGCCAACGTGAGCAGCACCATCCGCGAGATCGTGCTCGGGTACGAGAAGGAGGCACAGGAACTCCTGTTCCAGGCGCGGGAGATCGGGGAGTACGTGCAGCGCCCGTGGGAAACGGAGGATCTCCGCTCCCAGGCCCTCATCGAAGGCCACACCAAGCTGCGCAACATCCTCGGCCGGCTGGAGCAGCTCATCGAGAAGGCTTCCGATGCCGACCGACCGGTGGCCAGCGTGGAAGGTATGCGCGACGAGATCCAAACCCTGCAGAAGCGCCTCCTGGAGGACTTGTAGTGGCGCGCCGGAAGCCCGGGAAGCAGGCCGCGCCCCCGCCCGGCCTGCCCGACAACGCCAACTGGATCGAGAGCGACCGCTACGACCGGCACGCCTACGGGCAGCTTCGGCGCGACGCCGCTTCGCTGCGGGAACTGGAGCAGGCCGGGGAGGCGCTCCTGCCCCACTTCCCGTCGCTCTTGCGGGACGTCTTCTGCCTGCTGTTCAAGTACAACATCGTCTTCGCCGCGGAAGCCGACGTGCTCCCCAGCGCGTCGGTCAACCGGACGCTCCTCGACGCGCTCCACGGCGGCGACGTGAGCCGCATCCTGCGGGAAATGACCCTCCTGGACGAGGCCAAGGCCGGCCTGTGCACCCTGCTCGTGGGCGAAGGGCTCCTGGCCATGCTCAAGTCGGAGAAGCCGTGGACGCGCCACGACATGATGGACACCTGGAAGCTGCGGCAGCAGGAGGAGGAGTTCCAGAAGGTCCGGGAAATGCTGGAGCACGCGGGCGAGCTGGCCGACCAGGAGGACGGCGCGGGCAAGGAAGACGCGCTGGCGCAGCTCCAGGAGCGGCTCAAGAGCCGCCTCCGGGGCGAAGCGGCCTCCATCCGCCAGAAGCGGCGGCAGTTGACCGAGGACCTGGACCGGGTCGAGAACGAGGCGCGGGCGCGGGTGCAGGCCTCGGCCATACGCGCCGCACAGCAGCTCGAGGAGGCCGCGGAGGAAGCCGAAGCCTGGGGGTCGGCCCTGGGCTCCGGGGGACGCCTGCCGGCGGACCGGCGGCTCGAGCTGGGGCGGCGGCTCGCGGGCAACGAAAAGCTCAAGAAGCTCATCCGCATGGTGGGCCGGATGAAGTCCCACGCGCTGGCGCTGCGCAAGCGCACCTTCGAGCGCGCCAACGAGGAACTCTACTCGGTGGAGCAGGGAGGCTCCCTGGAACACCTGCTGCCGCAGGAACTGGTGACGCTGCACCAGCCTGTGCTGCACCGGGACTTTCAGCGCCGCCTGCTGGAAAACGAGCTGTTGCAGTACTCGCTCCGGGGCATGGAGGAGAAGCGCAAGGGGCCGGTGGTGGTGTGCCTGGACGGCAGCTCCTCCATGGCCGGCGACAAGGAGCTGTGGTCCAAGGCGGTGACGTTGACCCTGCTGGAGCTGACCCGGCGGCAGCGCCGGCCGTTCCGCTCCATCTGCTTCTCCTCCCGGGACACCGCCCTGCACGTCCTGGACCTGAACACCCGGCGCGGGGCCGAGGTGGAACCGGACAAGCTCATGGATCTCGCGGAGCACTTCCCCGGCGGCGGCACCGATTTCGAGAAGCCGCTGGACGCGGCCCTGGAGTGCCTCAAGAAATCCCGTTATAAGAAGGGGGACATCGTTTTCATCACGGACGGGGAGTGCCGCGTGTCGGAGGAGTGGTCGGAGCGGTTCCTCAAGGAGAAGGACCGGCTGAGCTTCTCGCTCTTCTCCATCCTCATCGACGTGGGTCCCAGCTCGCTGGGGACCCTGAAGGAATTCAGCGACCGGATCACCACCATCAGCCAGCTCACCAGCGAAGGCACCCGCGACCTGTTCCTGCGTATCTGACACCCGCCGCTCCGGCGAGGGCGGATGAATTACTTACATCGGAGAACCCAATGAGCAAGAAACTCAGCTTCGGCATCCTGCTACCGACCCGCGGGGTCATCCTCGCCAAGACCGCGATCCCGGATTTGAGCCCTGTCTTCAACCTCGCCGACGCGGTGGAACAGGCCGGCTACGACTCGGTGTGGATCGGCGACAGCGTCACCGCCAAGTCGCGGCTGGAGGTCATCAGCACCCTGGGCGCGCTGGCGGTCAAGACCCAGCGGGTCAAGATCGGCACCGCGGTGCTGCTCGCGGCCATGCGCAACCCGGTGGTGCTGGCGCAGGCCCTGGCCAGCGTCGACGTGCTGTGCGCCGGACGCCTGATCTGCGGCGTGGGCGTGTCGCGCAACGACAAGATGTTCGAGGAGGAGTACACGGCGTGCGGCGTGCCCTTCAACCAGAAGGCCGGACGGCTGAGCCAAGTGCTCAAGATCATGAAGATGCTGTGGGCCGGGGACGAAGTCACCCACCCCAACAAGTACTACACCATCGAGAACATCTCGCTCTTGCCCAAGCCGGTGCAACGGCCCGGCGTCCCATTGTGGGTGTCCAGCAACGACGTGGACAGCGGGCTCAAGCGTGTCGCGCTCCACGGCGACGCCTGGATCACCAACATCCCGTCGCTCCAGGTGTTCAAGGAGTCGCGGAAGAAGATGGAAGACTTCGCCAGCGACGCCGGACGCAACCCCGACGACATCCACCGCTGCCTGTACCTCACCATCCACATCGATCCCGACGCCGAGAAGGCGCGGCGCGAAGGCGGCGCCTTCCTGGAGGCCTACTACCACAAGACCTACGAGGAGGTGGCCGCGCAACTGGTGGTCAAGGCCGGCGGCACCAACGAGGTGGTGGACTTCATCAACGAGTACGCCGACGCCGGCATCCAGACCTTCATCGTGCGCTTCGCCGCCAAGGACCAGTTCCAGCACCTGGACGTGTGCAACGAGCACATCATGCCGCACTTCCGGTAGGGAAACCTGCGGTCGCATGAGCGCTGATCGCGTGCTGGTGGCGGGCGCCGGGCCGGTGGGGCTGGTGGTGGCGCTGTACCTGTCGCAGCACGACATACCCGTAACCGTGCTGGAGGCGGAGACGGCGCTGCCGGAGACGCTGCGCGCCTCCACGTTCCACCCCCCTACCCTCGACATGCTCGCGTCCACCGGCGTGATGGGCGACTTCCTGGCGATGGGGCTCAAGGCCCCCACCCTCCAGTACCGCGACCGCGCCGGCTGCATCGCGGAGTTCGACTTCGGACGGATCTCCGACGTCACCGCGCACCCCTACCGGCTCCAGTGCGAGCAGTTCAAGCTCAACCGCCTGCTCTACGAGAAGCTCTTGACCCTTCCCGGCGTGGATGTGCTCTTCGCGAGCGAAGTGACCGGAGTGGAGGAGGAGGACGGGACGTCGGTGACCGCGGTGGTGGGGCAAGGAGGTGAGACCCGCCGCTACCGAGGTCGCTACCTGGTAGGCGCCGACGGCGCCCGCAGCAACGTCCGAAAGGCGCTGGACGTTGCCTTTGAAGGGTTCACCTGGCCCGAGCGCTTCCTGGTGGTGAGCACGCCGTTCCGCTTCGATGAGCACTTCGCCGGGCTGGCGCCAGTGAGCTACTTCGCCGATCCGGTGGAGTGGTTCTTCCTGCTGCGGGTGCCCGGACTGTGGCGCGTGATGTTCCCCACCCGGCCGGAAGAGAGCGACGACGACGTGCTGAGCGACGCCAGCGTCGAGCGCCGTCTCCAGAGCGTCCTCCCGACCGGAACGCCCTACCTGGTGGAACACCGCACCCTCTATCCCGTGCACCAGCGCGTGGCCGCGCGCTACCGCAAAGGGCGCGCGTTCCTCGCCGGCGACGCCGCCCACATCAACAATCCGCTGGGAGGCATGGGCATGAACGGCGGCATCCACGACGGCTACAACCTCGCCGAAAGGCTCGTTCGGGTATGGCAAGGCAAGGCGCCGGACTCGGAACTCGACGGCTACGAGCGCCAGCGCCGCCCCATCGCGCTGGAGTACGCCAACGTCCACTCCACCCGCAACAAGCTCAACCTGGAAGCCCGGGACCCGGACCGCCAGGAGCAGTTCCGCCGCACCATGCGGGAAACCGCGACGGACCCGAAGAAAGCCTACGACTACCTGCTGCAGGTCTCGATGATCGCCAGCCTGAGACAGGCGGCGCGGCTGTAACGACGCCTCGGATCGACGCCGCGGCGTCTCGAATTGAACCGGACTGACCCGTGAAGCCGGTCCCGATCGCGGCGCAGGCGCCGGTCACCTCGAGAAAGTCCATCCGGAGCATGCCTTCCCGACGCGCTTGACAGACCGTGTCGCTGAAGCCAGATTAGCCCTTGGCTGGGCCGCTGCTTCCCTGTTCCAAGAGATCGCTGTTTTGACGGAGACCGAAATGCCCAAGGTACTGACACAAGAACAGGTGGACGCCTACCGCCGCGACGGATTTCTGTTCCCCGTGCGCATCATGGACGGGAAGTCCGCGCATGCGTTGAGAGGCAAGCTGGAGGACGTGGAGCAAACCATCGGCGGCGAGCTTCAGGAGCGCTACCGAATCAAGGCCCATCTCCCCTTCCCCTGGCTCAACGAACTGATCCGGAACCCGGTGATGCTCGACGCGGTGGAGGACATCATCGGGCCTAACATCCTGTGCTGGGGCTCCAGCTTCTTCACCAAGAACGCCCATGATCCCCGGTTCGTTTCCTGGCACCAGGACACCACCTACTACGGGCTCGAGCCGCGGGAGACCCTGACCGCCTGGTTCGCGTTCACCGACAGCAAGGTCGAGAGCGGCTGCATGCGGGTGATCCCCGGCTCCCACAGCGAGGGCGCCCGCCGGCACGTGGAGACCTTCGCCGAGAACAACCTCCTCTCCAGGGGTCAGACCATCGCGGACGTGGACGAGTCCAAGGCGGTGGACATTGAGTTGAACGCCGGCGAGATCTCGTTCCACAGCGAGACCGTGATCCACGGCTCCAATCCCAACCAGTCGGACGACCGGCGGCTGGGCTACTCCATCCACTTCATCGCCCCGCACGTGCACCAGACACTCTTCGACCACGCCAGCGCGGCCCTGCTTCGCGGCGTCGACACCCACGGTCACTGGGAGGCCGAGCCGGTGGCGAGGGAAGACTTCGACCCCCAGTGCCTCGCCGCCCTTGACCGCAACCACCAGCAATACAAGGCCAACAAGCAGGAGGCGTGAGGCCCTTCGACTTCGCTTCGCTACGCTCAGGGCGAACGGATTCTGTTCAGGTTCCATGACCTGACCGTCTCCGCTTGACCGTTCGCCCTGAGCGTAGCGAAGCGAAGTCGAAGGGCGCCATCCCGACTGACTTGAGCTCCTCGGAGAAAGGACACCGCAAGTGTCTGACAAACAGCTAAACCACAAGGTGGTGATCATTACTGGAGGGGCTGGCGGCATGGGCACCGTCATGACCCGCTCCCTGCTGGAGGCCGGCGCCCGGGTGGCGGTCGTGGACAACCAGGAGGAACGTTGCCAAGCCTTGGCCCGGAGCGCCGCGGGCGTGGCGGAGGAAGGGGCGCTCATGACAATCACCGCGGACATCACCCGGGCGGACGAATGCGAGCGGGTGGCAGGCGCGGTGCTCGGCCGTTTCGGACGCGTGGACGCGCTGGTCAACGCCGCCGGCATCGGTATGCAGACCGTGCGCGCCAACTACATGAGCGAACCCGTGCGCTTCTGGGAAGTCGAACCCGACCGCTGGCAGACCGTGATGGACGTCAACTGGAAAGGCGCCTTCCTTATGGCCCGCGCCGTCACGCCCCACCTCGTGGCGCAAGGCTCCGGCCGCATCGTCAACGTCACCACAAGCCTGGACACCATGTTCCGCGGCGCCTACACTCCTTACGGCATGTCCAAGGCCGCCCTGGAAGCCGCCTCCGCGAGTTGGGCCAAGGACCTGGAAGACACCGGCGTCACCGTCAACGTGCTCGTGCCCGGCGGCCCCACCAACACGAGCTTCATCCCGAAAAGCGCCCCCTTCGACCGCAGCAAGCTGGTCCAGCCTGAGGTCATGGCCGCCCCCATCCGCTGGCTCGTCTCCGACGCCTCCCAAGCCATCACCGGCTGCCGCTTCGTGGGCAACGACTGGGACACGGAGTTGGAGCCCGACGACGCCGCCAAGGCCGCCTGCCGCCCCGCGGCCTGGCAGGACCTGGCCTCGCAGGCGGTCTGGCCGGACCGGAAGTAACCTTGACGGCAAGGGGTGTCGATGCCATTTCGTGATTGATGTCCCGTGCCTGTTTTGATATGGGTCGGCTCACCGGGCCTGCGCCTTCTTTGTTTGTGTTTGGGTTGCTGACGAACCGACGGTTTGGCGAGTCAATGTTGAAACAGGAGGGATGAGCATGAAGGAATCGGCGAAAACCACCGAGGCGAAATCCAGCGGGATCAACCGGCGCGCTTTCATCGGCGGCGGCGTGGCCGCCGGCGCAATGATATTGGGCGCACCCTACATCGCGTCCAAGGCACGGGCCAAGACCAAGGCCATCTACATCAACACCTGGGGCGGCAGTTGGGGCAAGGCAGAGGCGGAAGCCTACTACAAGCCCTATGAAAAGGCCACCGGCGTCGCCGTGAAGCCCATCACGCCCGTGGCGTTCGCCAAGCTGAAAGCGCAGGTCCAGAGCGGCCACTACGAGTTCGACG
>JAPPNE010000077.1 GCA_028818775.1 Deltaproteobacteria bacterium
TGGCCGCCGCCAAGGCCGCCAACGAGTTCGGCACCGTCAACTTCGTAAGCTCCGTGACCCAGCCCGAGCTGGAAGAGACGGCGGCCGCGACTCCGTCGGACAAGATCTTCCAGCTCTACATTCGCGGCGGCTTGGACTGGGTTGAAGGGATACTGAACCGGGTCAAGCAGTCGGGCTACAAGGCTCTGTGCCTGACCGTGGATTCGGCCCACTACAGCAACCGGGAGCGGCAGTTGATGAACCGCTGGCTGCCGCCGAGCAAGCGCAGGGAGCGCGCCACCCAGGACCGTCTGTGGCAGGCCAAGCTCACCTGGGAGACCATGGACGCCATCAAGGAGATCGGCGGGATGCCGTTCATCCTGAAGGGCGTGGCCACGGCCGAGGACGCCGCCATGGCCGTGGAGCATGGCGTGGACGTCATCTACGTCTCCAACCACGGCGGGCGCCAGCTCGACCACGGGCAGGGGACCATGGACACGCTCCCCGAGATCGTCCAGGCGGTGGGCGGCAAGGCCGAGATCGTCATCGACGGCGGCTTCCTGCGGGGCACGGACGTGCTCAAGGCGGTGGCCCTGGGCGCCAAGGCCGTCACCATCGGCAAGCTCCAGGGCTGGGCCTTGGGGGCGGGGGAGCACGAGGGGCTGGTGCGCGCGCTGCAACTCCTGGAGAACGAGATCATCATCGCCATGGGCCTCCTGGGCGTCACCAAGATCGACCAGATCGGCCCCGCCCACGTGTGCAAGGCGCCCCCCGCCGCCTTGCCGCACGAGATGAGCACCTTCGTCAACCTGCCGCAGCGATTGCTCTAGGCGGGTTCTTGTCAGGCGGGACGGCGGCCGCTGCCGCCCCGCAGCACCGAGCACGCCACCCCCACGAGGCCGATGCCCGTGGCGACGAGGAACGTGTCCTGGAGTGCGGCCGTAAAGTGGGCCGTGTCCTCGGCCGCGGGCAGCGCATCGGCGATGCCCGAGTGCATGCGGAAGGCCAGGGTCATGAGGAAGTTGCCCACCGTGATCCCGAACACGTTTCCCAGCCCGAACATGGTGTAGAGGGTGCCGGTGGCCACGCCCCGGTGCTCCAGGGGCACGGAGGCGATCAGCGCCGTGTGGTTGGCGGGGAAGAAGAGGGCGGTGCCCAGTCCCCCCAGCGCCAGCACCAGGGTCGGCAGCACCCAGTGTGAATCCGGCTCGAAGTACACTCCCAGCACGCAGGACAGCGCGAAGAGCACGGCCCCGGCGGTGGCGGGGATGCGCGGCCCGACCTTGTCGGAGATGACGCCGCCCACGGGCGACAGCGTGGTGGCGAAGACCGGCGCGCTGAGGAACAGGATGCCCATGAACGACGGGCTCAGCCGCAGCACGTCCTGCAGGTAGAACGGCAGCAGGTAGACGGTGAGGGTCATGACGACGGAGACCAGCAGCAGCGTCACCGTGCTGAAGGCGAACATGCGGATGCGGAACAACGCCAGGCTCAGGATGGGGCTCGGGGCGCGGTTCTCGCGCCACAGGAAGCCCGCGCCGAATGCGGCGAAGCCCGCGACCGCGGCGACGCGCCACGCCGGGGTGAGCCACTCCATGAACTGACGGTCGAGGATGCCCATGAGCGCCAGGGTCATGCCCACCAGGAGGACGGCGCCGAGATAGTCGATGGCGGGGCGCGCGGCGGGCGGCGCGCCCGCGTCGGGATTGTCCCGCCGCCGCCGGTACGCGAGGCCCAGGGCGGCAGCGGCGACGCCCAGGGGCACGAGAAAGAAGAAGGCGGCGCGCCAGTGGACGTACTGGATGATGAACCCGCCGAGTCCCGGACCGAGCAGAAAGCCGCCGTGGTGCGCTGTCGTCATGAGGCCCTGGGCGCGGCCCCGGGTCTCCTCCGAGGACGCATCCATGGCCAGGGCGCGTCCCTGTGCCTGAATCATGGCGGCTCCGATGCCCTGGAGCGCGCGATAGACGATGAGCTGGGCGATGTCCCCGGCAACCCCGCAAAAGAACGAGCTTGCCGTGAACAGCACGATCCCCCAGATGTAGACGCTCAGGCGTCCGTACACGTCGCCTACGCGCCCGAACACCAGCGACAGGGCCGCGGTGGCGAGCTGGTAGGATATGAACGCCCAGGATATGCCGATCATGTCGGTGTGCAGGCCCGTGGCGATGGACGGCAGCGAGATGGCGAAGATGCGGCTGGCGGTGCCGGTGGTGAACGTAACCAGCAGGGCGGTGCCCAGCAGCAGGGCGTTGGCGCGTGATGTCATCTTGAATCGGGGGCAAGTGGTACAGTAAGAAGTTAGGTAGCAGATCAAGGGATGCCGCGGTAGGAGCCTTGGGGGCGGTCTCTTGAAACCTGTTCATCGAACCCTCTGAGAGAATCGGCATGAGCAAGAGGTTTCCGTCCGCGGGGTTTCTTCCCCGGTTCCTGATCGCGTGCGCGGCCATGGCCGCGACGGGACTTGTCGCGCCGCCGGCCCCGAGCCAGACGCTCCCCGAAGCCGAACCCCCCGGGGCGGCGACCCCTTCCGCCGAGCTCCCACCAGCCACCCTTTCCGCCGAGCTCCCGCCGGCGACCCCGCCGCCGGAGGCCCCGGCATCCCCTCCGACGACCGCAACGGCCCCGACAGCCGTGGTGAACATCGATCTCGACGAGGCCATGGTGGATGACCGCCTCGGCTTCATCGAGCGGCGCCTCACGGCAAGCCGGTCGCGGGTCGAGAGCCTCCTCAGCACCATCGAGCTTGGGGTGTTGAGGATCCAGAAGAAGACGCTTGCCTTTCGCCGGGAGCTGGACAATCTGCGGGCCGAGCTTACAGAGCAGGAGCGCCTCACCGCCCAGGACATGCGCAACAAGGGGCGGCTCGTGGACCTGGTGGAACGGTACGGCGCGGGCGACTGGGTGGCGCGCCACATAAAGGTGGAGCTCGAGCGGTTCCGCCATCGGAGACAACGCAACGCCGCAGGGTCCACCGACGAGGAGTCGTTGCGCCGGCGGCTCCGGGAGCACAGGCAGGCGCTGTTCGAGCTGGGTACGCTGCTGTTCCGCGTGGACGCCGACGCACGGGACTACGCCCGCGCCCTCGCCGCCGAGAAACCGTCCGCGCGTGAGAGCGCCGAACTGGACAGGATACTCGGGGAGCGCAAGGGCGCACTCCAGGCCCAGGAGCGGGTGCTGGATGCCCTGGCGGAGTACGCCACCCGCCTAGCGGACCTCAAGCGCGAGCGCGAAGACGAGCTCGAGAGCCTCTACACCTTGGTCCTGGACAGGATGCTGTGGCTGCGCAACCGGGAGCCCTTGGGCCTGTTGCCGCCCAACTGGGCGTTTCTCGGGCAGGCCGTCGACGGCGCCGTCGCGCTGTCCGCGCGCGTCTACGGGCTGTTCCAACTGGAACGGCGGATGGCCCAAGGCCGTTTCTCGACATCATGGTGGCCGTGGGCCGCGGCCGTGCTGGTCTTCGGCCTCGTGCCGTGGCTTGCGCTGAGGACCCGACGGTTCCTGCGGGGCCGGTTGGCCGACCACAGGGCGCGGGGGAGCGACGCGCCCGCCTATCGCGGGGCGCTGCTGCTGGCGCTCCTGACCGCGGTTTGGCCGGTCTACATCGTGCTGGTCACGTTGGCGCTGCCGCAGTTCGGCCTGTCCGAGAGCGATTCCCTCGGGCCGGTGGTTGTAGAGGCGTTGCAGCTCACCGCGCTGGTTCTCTGGATCGCGCTGTTCGGCGCGGCGGTCTTTGGTGCGGGCGGACACGGCGAGCGGCGCTGGGGGTTGACTTTGGAGGCCGGCGGCGTGCTTCGGGGAAGCTTGGCGGCGGGGTGCGTGGCGGCGTTGGTGCTGCTGATACCGCGGTACGTGCTGTTGAACTCCCCAGGGGACGACGTGGCCGCGAGTCTGGCCTTGGCGCGACTTCTCATGATCGCCTTCGCCCTCCTGGTGCTCTTGCTGGCGGCGGTGGGATTCAGCCGGCGACGCGCCTTGATGCGGGCGGTTCTCGGGCCAAGCCGCGCGCATGACGGGTTCTTGTGGTCGGTCTGGCCCTTGGTCCATCTCCTTGCCGTCACGGTCTTGGGCGCCACCATTGCCTTGAACCTGCTGGGCTACCAATACGCTTCGCAGTTCCTGTGGCAGAGGATCATGGGGTCCGGGTTGCTGGCGCTGGCCGTGTGCATCCTCTCGTTTTATCTCAAGGGCGCGGTGCGCGCCTTGTGGAGGGGTGTCATTGCCGGACGGGTGGGCTCGGACCCGGAGGGCGGCGCGGCCGACGGCGGCCCGTTGCGGGTGCTCGTGGACCTGCCGCTCGCCATCCTGGGCGCGGTGGCGCTGCTCGAAGTATGGGGCTTCTCCGTGCTGGAATTCCTGGGCACGCCGGCGGGCGAGACGATGCTGGCGCGGGCCGCCTTGATCGCGCTTGTGATCGTCTTGGGAATCGCGCTCGTCAGGCTGAGCAACGCCGCCGTGCTGTCCCTGCTGCGTCCCCGGGTCCTGGACCGGGTAGGCAGCCGGGAAGCCGGACGCAAGCTCCAGACCCTCGGGCCGCTGGCGCAGACGTCGGTCAAGCTGCTGGTGGTGCTCGTTGGCGCGCTGCTCATCCTGCAACTCGTGGGTGTCGAGACCGGGCCGCTCCTCGCGGGCGTCGGCATCTTCGGTCTGGCCGTGGGCTTCGCCGCCCAGTCGCTCATCAAGGACATCATCAACGGCCTGTTCATCCTCACGGAAGGAAGCGTGGGCGCCGGCGACGTGGTGGACGTGGGCGGGGTCACGGGCGTGGTGGAGAAGGTCACGCTACGCTCCGTGCGCATCCGCGACCTGGGCGGCAACGTGCACTTCGTGCCCAACAGCACCATCGAGCACGTCGAGAACATGACCAAGGACTTCTCCCGCTACCTCCTGGACGTGGGGGTTGGGTACCGTGAGGATACCGACGAGGTGGTGGCGGTGATGAAGGAAGTGGATGAGTCCATGCGCCAGGACACACAGTTCCGCCGGGATATGCTGGAGCCCATCGAGATCATGGGCGTGGACCGGTTCGAGGATTCCGCCGTAATCGTACGCGGGCGCCTCAAGACCCGGCCGAGCCAGCAATGGCGCATCGGCCGCGAGTACAACCGTCGTCTGAAGAAGGCGTTTGACGAGCGCGGCATCGAGATACCGTTCCCGCACCGCACCGTCTACTGGGGTGAGACCAAGCAGGGACAGCTGCCGCTGCAGGTGGAGAACCGGGCGGCCGTGAAAGCGGCAGACCCCCGAGAGGCGGAAGAGAAGCAAGCGAAGGAAGAGGAGGTGACTCTTGGCACGAGGCAGCTCAAGACTGAGCCTTGAAAAGGCGGGCATCATCGTCGACGAAACCCTGGCCGAAGCTCGCCGGCTGGAACTCCGGCCCATGGCCGTGGCCGTGCTTGACGACGGCGGCCATCTCAAGGCCTTCAAGCGCGAGGACGGCGCCAGCATCCTGCGCCCGCAGATCGCCATCGGCAAGGCCTGGGGCTCCCTGGGCATGGGCGGCTCCAGCCGCTCCATCGCCGACCGCCTCAACGAGCGCCCGACCTTCCTCGCCGCCCTTACCGCACTGGCTGACGGCAAGGTCGTCCCCGCCGCCGGCGGTCTCCTGATCCGCGACGGCGACGACGTGGTGGGAGCCGTGGGCGTCAGCGGCGGCACGTCGGACGAAGACGAGGACATCGCCCGAGTGGGAGTGGCCGCCGCCGGGCTGGAGTGCTTTGACTAAGGACCGGTCGACCCAGGACGCTGGCGGCGTGGAAGCCTTTGAAGACCCTAAACGAATTCGAGACGAGTGATATCGTGTCGGGCGACTTCCGGCCCTGCACCACTTCGACTGATCCTTCAGGGGGTACGAGCTAGCCTACGCCATGCTTGTCACGCGGCGGCATTCGTTATATTGTTACAAGGTAACAAATGGAGGTGCTGAATGCCTGTTATTCGTATCTCGAACGAAACGATGGAGCGGCTCAAGAAGTGGGCCGAACCGCTGGAAGACACAACGGAGTCGGCCTTCGTAAAGGTACTCGATGCCGCGGAACAGACCTTGCGGGGACCGCGTAGTGTCCCAGGCCCAACGAAGTCCGAACCTGTCCGGCGGCCTTCTCGCGGGAGGGCCGGAGACAAGCTGCCCGAGAAGGAGTTCCGGCGACCGCTGATGGAGGTGCTGTATGAGTTGGGTGGCGGGGCGCCGGTAGGCGAATTGCGTCCAATCCTCAAGGAACGGCTTGAACCCCGATTGCGGCCCGGCGACTACAAGCCCGTATCGACCGGTGATCCGAGATGGTGGAACGCCGCCTGCTGGGCCAGAAGCGGTTTGAAGAAGGACGGGTACATCCGGGACGATTCACCCAAGGGGCACTGGGAGCTTTCCGAGAAGGGAATGCGCGAAGTCCGAGGCTCGCTGTCCGAGGAGCCGGCGAATTTCATCGAGCACTTGCTGGCCATGCCCGATGTGGGCGAAGACAGCGATTTCGACCGTCCACGAACCGGCCCGCGCCGTGTCGAGCTATGAGCTATCTCATCGACACAAATGAAAGCCGGCCTTACCAGAAGCAGTTAACCACCTGATTTTACTATGCTTTCTTTGGCTTTCGTTAAGTGACCACCATGACCGTAAGCGAATCGGAAGCGGCTTGAATACAATAGAGGCGTCCATCAGCGCGCGCCTGTCCGCCTGTCCAGTTCTCCGCCGTCAACTCTTCTGGTACATGGTACATGCCCCGGTCGGTGCGCTTGATCCGAGCCTCTTTCGACGACCGGGAAATCACCCGTCTAGGGCAGGACCGAGGTTTGCCGTTCACCGCCTTGTGGGGGCCGACCAGCTGTGGCGAACGATCGGGTAAACACCCTGTTGTACAAAAGGACCATGAATCACGCAGGGTTCCAGAAAACCCTCACAAGAACAACTACTAGCGAAATTATCCCGGTCAGTGCCCCGCCCAGAATCCAGACCTTCAACCGTTGAATATCTTCCTTTGTCGCACGATGCCCGACCTCTGCCTCTAGACGGGTAATCCGCTGCTCGAAATCGCTGCCACTCGTGTCGCTGCCTCTATTGCTGGTGCCTCCCGTAGCTCTCTGTTGGGCCATTCCGACCTCCTCTGTCTCTGATTCCCGCTCGCACCCATTGATTTCGTCCGCCCATGCCAGTCCCAACACCTCGATTTTGTCACGTCACCCGACGCGATATTGAAATCGCTAGGCACCACACAGGACCAATCCTCGCCCTTATGCACAACTAGGGCTTCCGAAGCGGTGACGACCAAGCCCCGTCTATCACAATCTCCGCTAGGGACAAACTCCTTTCTCAACACGGGCTCACTGCCACGAAAGTCAGCCAGTTATGCTGCACCTCTTAGGTGGTTACTCACGTACCGAGGGAAAGCTCTCCCGTGTATCCTTCCGACCTCAGTTTGTGGAACACGTCGATTACCTTGGACGATTGCTTGTCGCTAGGGGGCGTCCCAGTACGATTCGCCGCCTTTCGAAGCACACCCTCCTCTGTCACAGTCAGCAGTTTCCGCTGGGTGCCCCATTCAAGCACATCCGCCCAGAACTCCGGACCCGCCTGCACGACAGCGATCTGTGCCTCGATGCCGTTGAGTTCCCGCTGAGCGCGCCGGGCATATCGCTCCTCGTCTCGAAGTTCTTCAGCTGAAATGAGGTCCTTCAGGAACGCCGACGGCCACCTGAGAACCACGTCGCATGCCCGTCCCCAGCACGCCTGCTGCTTTGCCCACTCCGTCACGTTGCTGATCCCTGCCGGCGGATTTATCAGAATTTCGTGCACTGCTTCGGACGCAGTCGCCAACGCTTCCTCCATCGCGGGATCGAGCGCCTGATGGCGCCAGATCCTCTGGAAGTCGACCGCACGGCCCCGTGCATTTACGTCGTGTGCGGTCTTGGCGATTGCATATGCGACGATGTTGGCGCGGTATCCGCCTTGATACCAAGGCTGGTTCGAGACGATCCGTTCGGTCGCCTTGAACACGAGCGCCTTGGCCGCGGCAACCCGGTACCAGGACTCGTTGAAGCCATCCGAAGCCTTGCTCCATTCCTGGCGCGGGACTCCATGCACGAGGCGGCGGCGCGGGTCGCCGACAGCATCGCGGGCGACATCCTGTGAGTCTGCCTGACAGACTCCAAGCAAACCCGCCTAACTAAGAC